>CADEEX010000049.1 GCA_902826465.1 uncultured Acidobacteriota bacterium | reverse complement strand
CCGGTTTGCCGCCTGGGCTCCGTCTCGGCGTGGGGGTCGATCGGCTAGACTACACGAAAGGGATCCAGGAGAAGCTGCTGGCGGTGGAGCGGCTGCTGGAGATACAGCCGGAGCTCCAGGGACGCTTCGTCTTCGTCCAGGTCGTGGAGCCGAGCCGCTCGTGCCTCCCCGCCTACCGGGATACGCGCAGTCAGATTGTTCAGGCGTGCGAACGCGTGAACGACCGCTTCGGGCGCGAGCGCTACCAGCCGATTCATCTGATCGAGCGTCACATGGATCCCGCGGAGATCTACCGTCTGTATCGCGCCGCCGACGTCTGTTACGTGGGCAGCCTGCACGACGGCATGAACCTGGTCGCGAAGGAGTTCGTGCTGGCGCGACACGACCTTCGCGGCGTGCTGGTGCTCAGCGTAAACGCAGGGGCCGCGGGACAGTTGCGATCAGCGCTCATGGTCAATCCTCGGAACGTCGAGGAATGTGCGCAATCGCTGCGACAAGCGCTGGAGATGTCGATCGGCGAACAATCGAAACGGATGCGGCTCCTGCGCGGGAATGTCGAAACCTTCGACGCCTCGTGGTGGGCCGACGAACTCTTGAACGACGTGATGCGAGCCGGTCGAGGGGTGGGCGCGTCGATGGCGCCTGTTGTTCCGCGCCACGCCTCAGGTACGCCAACGTCAGTGTCTCAACGATGGTGAACGGATCGCTGCGCGCCTTTCTCGAGGTCTGCCTCGATTCTTCGGCGCAGGTGGAGCTGCTCGTCAGCCTTCGGGAGGCCCGGCCCTGCGTGCATCGTGCACCGGGCGCGTGAGTCTTTCCGCGTGCCATTCATCGGGGCAGGAATCAGCCCGCTGACAGCATCGACTCGTCGCGCGAGATCCGTTCAGCGACGACATCGAGACGACTGGCAGCCAGCTCGATCACGGCAGCGGCGCAGCGAAGCACCAGATGACTCAATTCACGACCGTCGCGACTCAGCCAGAACTCGGCCTCACACAAGTTCAACCGCGCGTTGCCGATCGCGGCACGTGCGGAGGCGTCTGGCGAATCGCGCAGCAGCGCCTCCGCGCGCGCCCGTTGTGACGCAATCTGATTGATCATCGATGTCCTGATCACAGCCTGCTGCATGACACCAACAGTGTGGACGCCACCGATGACTACCGCGTGACAAATACGCGAAGGGACGATTGGGCATCGCCGCGGCCGACTCGAAAGATGACACCATCACAGCGCTGGAGACATTGATCAGTAATGTCATCCGCCGGATGCCAGCGCAGCGGTCAGTCGCTCGGCGTCGATGGTCGTGCCGCCTCGGCGCGCATCGCAACGGTCGGCACATAGAGGATGAAGCCGTCGGATTCGGCGATCTGCCTCAGTCCGTACGCCTCGGTCGCGAGCCGATGCAGCGCCGGCGGCGTCGTCGCCGTGTTGACGACGACGTAGCCGAGACGCGCCTGGCCGATGAAGATGCCGGCCCGTGCCTTCACCTCGTCGAGGTCGCGTTGCGACAGCTGTTCGCCCTGGCTGAGGCGAATGAGTCGGCGCACCGTGATGAACTGCCGCTGCCTCGCCAGTTCCGGCTCGGTAATTCTCGAGAGATAACCGCCAATCAGGCGCTTCTGATGAACCGTTTGATAGAACTGCGTGGCTGCCGTGAAGTTGCCCTGCGACCATTCGCCGCTGCGAAGCCCGAACGGCAGGTTGAGCACGGTGACGTCGCGCGGATCGGCCGCGATGATGCGGAAGACATCAGGCACATGGGCCGCATACAGTCCCCGGGGATAGGGCGACAGTTCGACACACAACGCGATCCCGACGGCGGTCAGGATGAGCGGGCGGAACCGGCGAGACCGGCTGGTGACTCGCGCCAGCGCCATGGCGAACAGGACCGCGAACACCATCATCAGCGGGATGACGTAGCGCGTTGGCGTTCGTGTCGCCGTCAGAATCGGCACGTAACGCAGCAGTGCCCACGGCCCGGGAATGTGCGTGTCGATCCCGCCAATACGAACGAACGGACCGAGGGCGATCGCCGCCAGGCAGATCGCCAGTCCTGACCAGAGACGGCCAGGACGGAATCGATACCAGACGACCGCAATGAGCATCACGCCAAGGCTGACGAGCGGCAACGACGCGACGTTCTCGGCGTAGCCATTCGGCAATCCGTCCAGCCAGCCTCGCCATGATCCGGTGAGCCACGCAAGGTTGGGATTCGGCACCAGGAACGACAACAGATCCACACCAGGCGGGCTGCTCCGCCAGAAGATGGGACCGTGGAACTCCGTTCCTTCAGCCATGCTCCGCCACAGGAAGAACAGGACCGGGAACAGCGCCACCGCGCAGGCGCTGGCTACGACCGCGGGCACCATCAGCACGGTTCGCCACGAGGGGATCGCAAACGACACCACCGGTTGGAAGTGCATCCAGACCCGGGCCATGCACAGCACCGTGACCGCCATCACCGGTCCGTGGAGCGGGCGCAGTCGAATCACCTGTCCCACGGCGCGCAGTTCCTCAGCACCGGTCGCAACAATCGTCGCGATGATGGCCAGCAGCACGAGGATCGTCCCGTCGAGCATCAGCAATCCGCGAGGGTAAGAGAGACGCTGACGGGCGTCTCGGCTCACACGCACGTATCGCAGCATCAGATAACAGCCCGCCACCACCGCGCAGAAGATGCCGTAGTAGGCGTCCCAGGTGAACGCCCAGGCCGCCAGCACGCCGGACAGCGCCGCGAACCGCAGGTCGCCGTCACGCTCGGCGCGACGGAACGCGAGCAGGAACAGCGGCAGCGGCGCCGCCGCCGACAGGCTGAAGTGCGCCGTGGCGCGTGCCATGAAGACCGGGCAGAAACCGAAGAGCAGTCCTGCAAGCCACGCTTCCGGTGTGCGACGCACCACGGAGCGGGCCAGTTCATACATGGCCCAGGCTGTCATCGCGACGAAGAGTAGATAGACCACGTTGAACGTGGCGGTGACGCCCAGCCACGGAATCAGCGGGAAGGCGACGATGTCGGCGAACAGCGTGTAGTTGTGGAGGCTGAGATCGACGGGAGGAGACAGCGTCAGCACTTCGCTGGTGAGCAGCGGAAAGCGATGATGCGCGACCACTTCGTGACGGAAGACCCACTGGTTCCAGACGTAGACGCCAGTGTCGCCTGCCACCGTTCCCGTGAGATGCGTCTGCAGCAGTTGCGGCAGCGGCCAGTTGAAGAGTACCGCGACCAGGGCGTAGGAGCCGAAGACCAGTGTGGCAGAAGCGAATCGGGCGGCGAGCCGGCTGCGCATGGACGGTCGAGGTACGAGACCTTACCGTACGTCGTCGGACGACACCCTATAGCGAAAGGCCTAGACGCCAAAGGATGTCGCGCCAGACGAGGGCAACTTAGACTAGGCTCGCTTGCTTTCTCGCCGGAGCTCCTTGAGCATCCCGCCTCGGTCGACGAGGTGGTTGTCGAAAATCCGACGAGCCACGGTGAGCAGTTCCTCTACCGCCGTGTCGCGAAGTGCATAGCGTACCGAGAGCCCTTGCTTCTCCGAGGTCACAATGCCCTGGTTGCGGAGGACGGCCAGCTGCTGTGACACGACCGGCTGTTCCAATCCGAGCGCTTCCTGGAGTTCCTGCACTGAGCGGTCACCCTTGACCAGTGTCTCGAGGATTCGGATGCGGACCGGATGAGCGAGCGCGCGGAAGAACTGCGCTTTGAACATCTGAAGTGGGGTGGCGAGCATTGGACAGCAGTACGCCGACGGTCAGGGCAACTTTGATCAACGTTACCAGAGACATCGCTATATCGCAATCTAGAGGAGTCTTCGGCGGTCAACGAACGGGCGGCCAGCGGTGGCGCACCGGCTGCGAAGGCCGGATCAGCGTGCTCAAACGCCGTCATGGGCTGCGACGCTGTCGCTATCATCGCCGCCACGGCGTGCACCGCTGGGTCGGGCTCGGAGTCATCGCCGACAACCTGATCGACATCGCGACCTACGTGGATCGTCAAGCGGCGGCATAAGCGGGGGCCCGGTCCGCCGGACGACCGACAACCCACCGACCATGGGCGTGTCGAACTCTCAGCCACGCTCGCAGCAGATATTGAGCACCCACCGCATCACCTCAGGCGCGCGGCGTATCAATCGCCGGATCGATGCCACCGGGCGACCACTATGCCGCCACCTTCGTAGCGGCGGATTCAGCCGAACGCCCGTCGCGCGTGCGCAGCACTCGTCGAACGTGGAAGGTCGTGACGGTCCGCCCGTCGACGACGACGTTGACAGAGACGTGCGCGACACACCGCCAAAAAACGCCGCGTCCCCCCTCGCGCGAGCCAGCACGGCGCTTAATCGAGTAACGGTTCGAGACCTTCAACGTCGCTGACGGCCGCCACGTGACGTGCCGCCACCTCTCAGACTTGCCATTATTCTAATATTGATATATTCATAATCGCATGCCTTCACCGGTGCGACGTTTCCAGGCGCATGTCTTTCAAGCGCTGGCGCGCTGCTCGCTGCGCTGCGAGTGGAGGCAGCAAATCTGTTCCAGCACTTATCCGTTCTGCGGGCAAAGCCAGTTGTCGTCAGTCGCCGAGTCGGAAGCCAGGTCTTCCACGGTCTGCGAGACCCGGTGTTGATCCAGGTTCTTGACCTGAAACCATCACCTTGCTCGGCACGATGACTGAAGGCGGGGAGCGACACGCGTGACTGACCTACTGTTAGGGACTACCCGGTGCAAACGCCAGCCTCGATGCCTCGGCGCACCCGCCACTCATGCCCGCCGGACATTGCAATTGGATGTCGTGGCCGGCTTCATCGTCGTCGGGTGCCCTCGCTTTGCAGGGTCGCGTGGGATCTCAATGGGCACCGTTCGACAAGCGGGCCACTGCACAGCGTCGAGAGGTACTTCGCGGACTCTGCCGGTGCCACAGGCGATTGCGGGGCCGGGGCGCGCGACTGCGCTGGCGACAGGAGTCGCCATATGAACAGTGGAGGTGTGCCGCCAGTGATTGCGCCGGCAGCGGGCACGCTCGGCGTCCTCCTTGTCGGTCTTGGGGCCGTGGCAACCACGACGATCGCCGGTGTCGTCGCCATTCGGAAAGGGCTAGCGCAGCCAATCGGGTCGCTTTCACAGATGGGCACAGTACGCCTCGGAAAACGAACCGAAGGGCGCTACCCAAGGATCAAGGACTTCGTTGACCTCGCGAGGCTCGACGATATTGTCTTTGGCGCATGGGACATCTTCGACGATGACGCCTATGCGGCGGCCAGAACGGCCGGTGTGCTTGATCCGACTCTCCTTGACAAGCTGCGCCCTGAGATGGAAGCCATCACGCCGATGTCGGCCGCGTTCAATCAGCGCTACGTGAAACGACTGAGCGGCCCAAACGTCAAGAACGGCAGAGACAAAAAAGACCTTGCCGAGCAGCTCATCGCCGACATCCGCGCGTTCAAGACAGCGCACGGGTGTTCACGGCTGGTCATGGTGTGGTGCGGCAGCACGGAGGTCTTCATGGCGGAGGGTCCCGTCCATCAGTCGCTCGCGGCCTTCGAGAAGGGACTTGAGCGGAGCGACGACGCGATTTCTTCCAGCATGCTCTACGCCTACGCTGCGCTCAGCGAAGGCATTCCGTTCGCCAACGCCGCGCCGAACCTCACCGCCGATATTCCCGCGATGCTGGAGCTCGCGGCCAAGACTCGGTCGCCGATCTGCGGCAACGACATGAAGACCGGGCAGACGCTGATCAAAACGATCATCGCCCCGGGACTCAAGGCACGGCTTCTCGGCGTACGGGGATGGTACTCGACCAACATTCTTGGCAATCGCGACGGCGAGGTCCTCGATGATCCGGAGTCGTTCAGGACCAAGGAAGAAAGCAAGAAGTCGGCGCTCGACTACATCTTCCAGCCGCACCTCTACCCGGATCTCTACAAGGATCTGTCGCACGTCGTCCGCATCAATTACTACCCGCCGCGCGGCGACAACAAAGAAGGCTGGGACAACATCGACATCGTGGGCTGGCTCGGTTACCCGATGCAGCTCAAAATCAATTTCCTCTGCCGTGATTCGATTCTGGCAGCACCAATCGTGCTCGATTCCGCGCTGTTTCTCGATCTCGCGAAGCGATCCGGCCTTTATGGAATCCAGGAATGGTTGTCGTTCTATTACAAGGCACCCATGCATGCCCCCGAGGTCTATCCAGAGCACGATTTGTTTATTCAGCTGATGAAGCTCAAGAACACGTTGCGTTTCCTCAAGGGCGAAGAGCTGATCACGCACCTCGGTCGGGAGTACTACGACTGATGTCGACAATCCACACCGAACCGAAGGCAGTACACGGGAACACAGCGACCGGCGCGGCTTGCTTCGGTACGCTGAATCTTGAAATTCGAACCGGGTCCACCGACGATCGCCCCCCCGCCCAAGGCCGCACGGTCCTGACGCTGCCAGTGACGGTCGAGGCCGCAGAACAAGTGCTGGAATGCCCGGGTTATGGGCACGGAGTGTGACGCGTGGCGAATATTCCTCGTGCGTGGCAACCACTGCAGGCCGGAACAGCAGCGTTGCCCTCCCAACTCGCCGATGCGATTGTCGGGACATCAGGCTCCCTTCGCGTCCGTGTGGTCCAAGGCGGTGACGGAACCGTGCCACTCGACGCGCCGAACGGAGTCCTGCGTCGCTCACTCAACCGAAGGCGCCGGCGCTACATCCGCTTGTCAGAGTGCGTTCTCGTGGAAGCCGCCGGGCGACCGGTCGGATTGGCAGCCTATCATCGGGTTGAGAGCGATGTACGACTGGTGATGGAGTTCTTGCTGGATCCGGATTTAGGCGAAACCACGCGTGACGAAGCGTGTGCGGCCCTGATCGCCGGTCTCGAGACCGGGTCGCACAACGACAACGTGCAATGTCTCATGGTGATGGTTGAACCGAACATCCCGCTCGAGCCGTTCCGACATCTTCGCTTCTCGGCTATCGCGATCGACACGGACGGAGCGTGGCTGCAGAAACATTTCTGGAACAACCACAGACAGCGATCCAGAACATGCGCTCACTGACTCGCCCACGAGTGTGATGAGTCCGGCGTCCTCGTTCAGTGCCAACATCAGCGCGCTGCGGTTCGATGATCTTCCGTGCTGCCCCGTGGTCGGCGTACAAGTGCTTCTCGGCGATCTTGCGTGCGTCTTCGGTGTTGGCATTGGTCGCGTAGAGATTCTCTAATCACCCATGCCAAACGGTACGAGCGTTCCTGATCAACTTCTCGTTCCGACCGACGTCCAGGCCTTACCGCCGGGAGCGCAGCGTCTCGCGGAAGCGCTTCGAACAGGCAATTGTCCCGCCGATCGCCTGTTCGATCGTTTCCTCCCCGACGACCTTCGAGCGGTGTCCGGACAGTACTGGACGCCGCTCCTTGCCGCAAGACGTGCGGCCGAATGGCTGGACGATGTGGGAGTCCATACGGTCGTGGATATTGGTTCTGGCGCGGGCAAGTTCTGCGTCGTGGCGGCGCTGGTAGGAAACTGTCGCGTCATCGGACTCGAGCAACGACCATCGCTAGTGGCAGCGGCGCGTACGCTGTCAGAAGCGTTCAAGGTGCAGGATCGGGTCACCTTTCTCGAAGGGGCACTCGGAGTTGTACCGACTCCGCATGCCGAGGCTTACTACCTGTACAACCCCTTTGGGCACTATTGTTTCGACTCGGACCGCTACGCCGATAGCGGTGTGGCTTTCAGCGATGCTCGCGTCGCCCATGATGTTGCCGCAGCCGAACGGTTACTTGCGCATGCACCGATCGGAACATACGTCATCACTTACAACGGGTTCGGCGGACGCGTTCCTGCCACGTATCGACTGCTCCGTGCTGATCAGAAGCTACCCTGTACTCTGCGGCTTTGGAGGAAAGATCGCTGCCCTCCAAGATTTCCAGAGCCTATCGAACGAAGCGCCGAGGGAGAGTGATGGAAGACGAATTCATTGACAAAGATCTCTTCACAATACTCGAGCGGCTGGTTATCCAGATGGGGCCGCCGCAACTCCTGCGCCTAATCGCCCACATCGCGGCGGAGCACGCCGCCACCCTGCTGCGACAGGGAGCCATTCGGCAAGCGGCGCGAAGCGAACGGGAAGCCAGGATCCTCAGTCGCGCTGCAGACGCGATATCGACCTGACACCGGTTGAGGCAACTTCGCGTTTAGTCATTTGCCTACTGGGACTGGGACTGGGACTGGGTAACATCGGGCCATCCGCAGCCAAACCCGTAGTGGAAGGGAAAGCCATTCTGTTCATGCGCTTCGCCGACATCGATGCGTTCGACCTCGAACTGGCGGCGACAACGGCGGCTGCAGTCGCGCTGAGGTCCGACACGGTCTGCGCGTGCGAGGCATCGCCATCGCCAATGCCGGGGCACGAGCGCGATGGCCGCGATGAGCCTCGCGCGCCCTCCGACGTCAAGTCCCTTTGAAAGCCTCTTTGGCTCGTCCGTCGAACATCCTTGAACTGCGAGGCAAACGTTACGCGGTCAGCCAGCTGAGGCGAGCCCACAATCCTGTGTTCGGTGGTGGTAGCGGCTACAGCGGACGAGCGAGAAGGCTCGCCGGCGCATAGAGTGCTACGCCCGGGTTCTGGATCGACGAGAGGTAAGCAGCGTAAGTCCTACTCCCAGCACCGCGAGCGTGACCGGCTCCAGCGTCGCGCCGCTGCCTCGGCTCGTCGCGCCCAGCGCCAACGACATGCCCACCACGAGTCCGACCGCCACCACTGCTCGAACCCATCGCATCAACAGACCCTCGATACGAAGGTGAACCAGCAAGCGCGACGCCAACATGCACGCCGTGAAATATCGGCCATTTCTGCCGGGCGTTACGCCGCAGTCACGAGGAGTCCGAATCGCGTGCGAACAATGTTCGACGAGAGAGAGACTTTCCCATGCCCGGCACATGGCGACAATAAATGTGAATATCTCGAACTGTCGGACATTTATGTAACCAAACGACTCGGCTGAAAGTGCGCCACTCCTTTCGCCGTCCCGCTCGGTGAGAAGCGTCGACTTTGCGCCGTGGTGCCACGCGATCCACACCGGCCACATCACGCCGCTCCAGCCGCGTGCAGGACGGAGTCTTTCGCGGATCCCTCAAAAACTCTCAAAACTCTCACGGCTTAGGCGGCGCACGACCAAGGAGACGGCACGGAGCGAATGCCGTTTACGCCTTCGTCCGAGTCGTTCGCGTGTTTGTGTCACTCAAATCTGCGAACGCGGCGCCGGCCTATGTGCGGAGGACGACCTGCGCGTGGCGCCTCGCGTGGCCGGGTCGCCGTACGATCTCCGTGTGGACCTTCAGGACTAGGGCTGGCAGCGTCACGACGTCTCCCGGCAGCGACGCGAAAATCGCGTGCAGCCGTCCGCTGACGTCGGCAGCGGTCCAATCGCGGCGCGCAGCCGTTCGATCGCGCATGGCAGCCAATCAACTGGCCGATGTCGCGTTCCGTTTCGGCATTGCAACGGTCCGTTTGGGCCGCGCAGCGCTCCGTTTTGAGCCTGCAGCAACACGTTTTGGGCCTGCACCTGAGACCGTTGCCATAACTCGCATGACGTCAATGATTTGGAGATTTCAGTTCCGAGGAAATTTCTGGCCGTGCAGGCGTCCAACGGACCGGTGCACGACCCAAACGAAACGGTGCGCGTAAAAGACGCATTCGTGCAGCCCGAAAACGGACCAGTTCAGCCAGAAAACCAACCGCTGCGCGACGTTCTTCAATCGGTTCCGAGCCAAAACGGAACGGAACCGTGCGAATTTCTGCAGGTTCCTGAGAACAAATGCGAGCGCGTGAAGCTCGGCGCGCGACAGTTCGATCTGCTCTGCCTGCTAGTAGCTCGCCCCGGTCAGGTGATCCCAAAAGACACGCTGATCACGGGTGTGTGGGGCGACGTGGCGGTCACCATCGGCAGCATCGATCAGGCGCTCTATGTCCTCCGGCAGACCGTGGTGATGCCCTCGGGCGAGCCGATCATCGAGACCAAGGCGCGCAATGGCGTCTGCTTCGTCGTGCCGGTCTCACGCGTGGAACGGCAGGACCGCGATGAAGCGATCGACAGCGTGCTCGCCACGCATCGCGCCTGGCTGGAAGGGCGGGCCGCGCTCGACACCCTGGTCTGCGACGGCTTTGGCCGCGCCCGCGTGGCGTTCCACGACCTGGTGAAGCGCTCACCGAAATTGCCGCAGGCACACGTAGGTCTCGCCAATGCGTGCGCAATGCCATTCGAGAGGACCCGCACCGACCTCGAGCCAGATGTGGCGTCCCTCGTCACCGCGTTGACGCATGACGATGCTGGGCGCTCAACGATCGCGCGGGCGCGGACGAAGCTTTCTTCCGAGAACTGGACGACGAGCAGAGCGGGCACGTGTACGCGAAGGAAGTGGCCGCAAACACGTGGTACGCGATCGGCGCCACGCGCTTTCACGCCGGCGATCGGGATGGTGCACGAGACGCGTTCCTCGAATGCGTGAAGCGGGTGCCAAAGCACCCGTGGGCCCGGGCCGCCTTGACCGAGACACCTGCGTTGACATCGACGTCCGTCGATGCTGCCATCGCGCAGGCGATTCCCTGCGTGTGACCGGCGACCGGCGATTTCCCTGCGTGTGACCGGCGACCAGCGGTGGTTTCACTCGGCGCGACCAGCGGTGGAACGCGCGCTGGTGGAGGCGCCAGCTGGGAACGCGGGCTGGCTGCTTCCCGTGGAGCCGATGCTGAGGCTCGCCTCGCATGAAGATCCCTGGCTCGGCGTGTTAGGGAAGCTTCGCGCCCCCGCGGCGTAGACTCGACCTTACCGACGCACAAACCTGCGAATGCGCCGTGAAAACTCGGCGCTGTAGACGTTGCCTTCGAGATCCGCGGTCACTCCTTCGCCCATCGTCGAGAAAAAGGCATAGGGATACGGACACGGATCGGGGATGAACGATCGGACGGAGCCGTCCCTGGCGCTCCCGATGCGAATGCCGCGGCGGACGCCGAGGTTGAATCCATAGCCGGTCGCCGCCGACAGCGCGTTCCTGCCGGTATTCGTACGCGCGTCTCTCGACTCCGAGTCCGACACGTAGATCGTGTCGGTCCGCGTGTCGATGTAGATGCCGCTCGGTCGGCCGAACTGCAGCCACTGCGCCACGTAGTTGCCGTCCGCGTCGAAGATCTGGATGCGACTGTTCTGCCGGTCGCCGACGAACACTCTTCCCCGTGAGTCGACCGCGATCGCATGCACGACGTCGAACTCGCCGGGTCCCATCCCTTTCCTGCCCCACGACTTCAGGAATGCTCCGGTCTTGTCGAACTTGACGACTCTCGCCACGCCGGTGGCGGAACCACCGCCGTCGTGCCCGTCGGCCACATAGATGTCCCCGTTACTCGCCACGGCGACATCGGTTGGCGTGTCAAAGAACTCGGGCGGAACGCCCTTCCGGCCCTTCTTGCCAAGCACCATCAGCACGGTGCCGTCCTGATTCAGCTTGAACACCTGGCTGCCGCCATTGTCGGCAATCCAGAGATAGCCATCGCGATCGACGCTCATCTTGTGCGGACCGGTGAATATGTCAGCGCCAATGTTCTTCAGCAGCTTCCCTGACCGATCGAACTGGAAGATCGGCGCGACCCCCTTGCCAGGGCCATCACACGACGAGCCTCCCACTGCAGCAATGCCGCAGCGATCGATCACCCACAGTGAGCCATCGGGCGCCGTGGTGATGCTGGCGGTGGCGCCCCACTGCCGACCAGGAGGCAGTTCCCCGAAGTCCATGCCATCCCGATAGCCGTTTGGCAGGTCGTTGGGGACGCCGGTCGGAGAGACCGAAGGCAAGGAGACCGGGTACGCGCCGGAGAACTGGCCTTGTTGCGGCAATTCGCCGGGCGGAAGCGGCGGTGGTGTGCCGCAGCTGTCAACGGGAGGCGGCGGGGCCAAGGCAGGTCGGTTCGGCCCAGGCGCCTGAGCGCCCAACGTAATCACGCAGGCAACGGCGACCACCGCACCGGCAATTGTTCGCATGACGTGGATGGGCCGGCTCACCGTGCGCGCACGAACTTCAGGACGTTGCGGTCACCGATCGATGCGCCCCAGATCACGCCACTGCGATCGACCGTGATCCCTTCGGGGAAGCTGGCGTTCCCTCGCGGCATCGGGTCTGGAATGAACTCGGTGACGACACCGTCGTTGACGCTGCCGATGTAGATGCCGCGATGGAAGCCCGGGTTGTAGCCGTACTGTCCGGGCACGTTGCGTGATTCCGAGTCGGCGACATACAACACATCGTTGAGAATGCGGACACCGCTCGGGCGGCCGAACTGCCGCCATTCGGCGATGAACTCGCCCCGTGGCGACAGGATCTGAATGCGGTTGTTCGTCCGGTCGCCGACGAAGATCCGGCCCTTCGAATCAATGGCGAGCGAGTGGGGGTTATCGAACTGTCCCGGCCCGGTGCCGGCCGTCCCCCACGCCTCGATGAACGTGCCGTCTTTGGTCAGGTGGACGATGCGACGGTTCGATTGGGTGTTGATGTGCCCGTCGGCCACATAGAGATCGCCGTTCGGCGCAATGGCGAGGTCGGACGGTTCGTTGAACTCGCCCGGCCCTGTGCCGCGGACACCGGGCTTCCCCAGCTCCAGAAGAATGCGCCCGTCCGGCGCGTACTTGATGATCTGATTGCCCTTCACGCCGTCGACGACGCCGGCATCGACGATCCACACGTTGCCGTCCTTGTCGAACTCGATGCCGTGGGGAAACACAAACTTGCCAGCGCCGAAGCTGCGAATGAGCTTCCCTGAGGGATCGAACTGGAGGATGGGATCGAGGGTCGAGTTCGCGCACGAGTTCGCGCCGCAGCGTTCGAAGACCCAGATATTTCCCGTCGCGTCGACATTGATGGCGTTCGTCGAGCCCATCACCCGGCCACTGGGCATCGTGACGAAGTCCTCAATCGTCCGATAGCGGTTAGGAAGCTGCGGGCGCTGCGTGTTCTGCCCATCTGTCGATCGGCTCGGTGGGTTTTGCGCCCCGGTGGCGACCGTCAGCACCAAGGCAATCGCGGTCGTCGTCAGTGCGGTGAAGGCGTGTGACTGAATCTTCATGGAGCGCTCCTGGCATCGAACGTGCGCGACGATGCTACCGAAGCGAACGCACCGACCGAATACCACGATCGGGATAGAAACGTGCCTGAATGCATTACCCCATTAATTCGAATCAGCGCTTCGGCCTGACCATGCGGTCGAGTTCAGGGATGGCCCATTTATGACAGGCTTCCAACACTTCATCACTCACCGCCGCGCCGGCTGAAGCGCGCGCCAACAGCAGCCCCCCGATCGTGAGCGCCATTGCGGCAAGGGCTCGCTCGCGCGCGGTGACACCTGGCAGTGCCGGCGTATGCGTCTCAAAAGCCTTCACTCGCATATTGAGCGCGTCCGCGAACGCGGCTTTGACCTCAGCGGGGCCGGTGGCGATCGCCGAAAGGATGGTCGGATACGCGCACCCCTCCGGGTTGTCTCGATGCATCGCGGTCAGGTAGCGCCCAACCGCCCGCTGCACCCAGGCGAGGCCGCTTGAATTGTCCAGCCCGGAGAGTCCGCGGCCGGGAATGGCACCAAACACCCTGCGAATCACTTCGGCGTCGAGCGCGGCTTTGGACGCGAAGTGTCCGTAGAAGCCGCCGACCGTGAGCCCTGCGGCCTCCATCACCCGAGGAATGCTCGCCGCCTGCAGTCCTTCGCGCCGGGCAATCGTCGCCGCCGCCTGCAGAATGCGTTGGCGGGTTTCCTGCTTCTTGATATCGCGCTGCGTGATCCTCGGCGCACGTGTTGATGCCGACGAACGTGCACGAGCCGTATGTGTCTTCATGGGAACCCTCCTTCTGCAACTCGCCGAGTTTAGCATTAAGGGCTTACTCTGAATATACGACTTCGCTATCTGCAACTGGATATTCGATCGGGTGCACTGATCCGCTACGCTTCGCTCCTTGATGACATGGCCCACGCACTCAGCAGTCTCGATCGCGACCCTGCTGTTGATCAGTACGATCACCGGACGCGTCGGCGCACAGACGCGGATGATCGACGGCCCGCCGGCGCCGGTCGCCCCTGAGGTCGTCAGCCGCGATGCTGCCGGGCGCGCGACCGTCCGCGCCCTCAGGCTTTCGCAGCCGCTGCGTGTCGACGGGCGACTCGACGACGAGGTCTATCAGATCGAGCGGTCGGTCAGCGATTTCATCCAACAAGTGCCACGCGAAGGCGCGCCGGCGACCGAACGCACGGAGGCGTGGGTGATGTTCGATCGCGACACGTTGTATGTGTCGGCGCGCTGTTGGGACACAGCCCCGCCTGAGCGCTGGGTGGCCAACGAACTGAGGCGCGACACCAACCAGCTGCGGCAGAACGACGCCTTCGGCGTGATTCTCGATACGTTCTACGACCGTCGCAATGGCTTCCTGTTCTATACCAATCCGCTCGGAGCCCGCGCCGACCAGGCGGTCACCGATGAAGGTAACTTGAACGCGGACTGGAATCCCGTGTGGAACGTCCGCACCGGACGGTTCGACGGCGGGTGGACCGTGGAGATGGCGATTCCGTTCAAGTCGCTTCGCTACACCTCTGGTGCCGCGCAGGTGTGGGGCATCAACATTCGTCGCGTCATTCGCCGCAAGAACGAATGGACGCACCTGACGCCGGTACCTGCGGCGGCTGGGGTGCCGGGTGGCATGTTCCGGCTGTCGCGAGCAGGGACGCTCGTGGGCCTCGACCTTCCGGCCGCGAGCAGCAACGTCGAGCTGAAGCCCTATGTCATCTCGCAGCTCACCACTGACCGCCTTCGCAATCCCGCCGTCAACAACGCCTGGGATCCCAACGTGGGTCTCGACGCCAAGTATGGCGTGACGGCGAATCTCACCGCCGACGTCACGCTGAATACCGACTTCGCGCAGGTGGAAGTCGACGAGCAGCAGGTCAATCTGACCAGGTTCAGCATTGTCTTTCCGGAAAAGCGTGACTTCTTTCTGGAAGGCCGAGGCATCTTCGATTTTGCCCGCAGCGGCCCCGGCAGCACAACAAGCGCATTGACGCCGATTCTGTTCTACAGCCGGCGTGTGGGCCTGAACGGCGGTCGCGTGATTCCGATCACGGCGGGCGGTCGCTTGACCGGCAAGGTCGGGCGGTTCGGCATCGGTGCGATGAACATCGAGACCGGCGCTGAGGCCGTATCGACGACGCCGGCCACGAACTTCACCGCGGTCCGCGTCAAGCGCGATATCTTCAGGCGCAGCACGATCGGCGCGATGTTCACCAACCGTTCGGTGTCGTCGCTGGTCCCTGGCGCCGCCAACCTCGCTTACGGCGCAGACGCCGCCTTCTCGTTCTTTCAGAACGTGAATCTCGGCGGTTATTACGCGCGCTCGGACACGGAGACGCTGTCGCGTGACAACGACAGCTATCTCACGCGAGCGTCCTACGATGGTGACCGCTACGGGGCCCAGGCCCAGTACATGAAAGTTGGCGACAACTTCACGCCTGACGTCGGATTCGTGCGCCGGGACAACATGCGACGGTCGTTCGGGTCGCTGCGATTCAGCCCGAGACCTCGCGTCCATTTCAGGGGCGTCCGCCAGTTCACGTATCAGGGCAGCGTCGAGTACATCGAAAACGGCGCGGGGCAGCTCGAGACGCGCACCCAGACCGGTCGATTCGCCGTCGAACGACAGAACAGCGATACGTTTTCCGTTGAAGGGGGCACCAACTATGAACTGCTGCTGCGTCCGTTCGTCGTCGCGAGGAACGTCACCATTCCGGTGGGCGGATACGCCTTTCGCGACCTGACTGTCGCGTATCAAATGGGACTGCAACGCCGCGTGTCAGGCACGTGGTCGATGCAGCGGGGACAGTTCTACGACGGCACCATTACCGCGTTCGGCTACACCGGGGCGCGGGTGTCGCTCCTCAAACGGTGGTCGCTTGAGCCGAGTCTTCAGATCAACAGTGTGCAGCGCCCGGTGCGCGGCTTCACCACGACGTTGCTGCGGACCCGTTCCGATTTTGGATTTTCGCCGCGCATGTTCGCGAGCGCGCTGATTCAGTACAGTTCGAACGACAGTCTGTTCAGCAGCAACCTTCGGTTTCGCTGGGAGTACCTGCTGGGAAGTGAACTGTTCGTGGTCTACACCGATGAGCGCGACACGAAAGCGCCTGGACTTCCCGACCTCAGGAACCGGGCCTTCGTCGTCAAGGTCAATCGGCTGCTGCGGTTCTAGGCCCGACGCAGGAACGATGACGGGCTCTTACGAGCGAGTCGCCGCACGGGCGATTCACACGCGTGCGTCCACCTTCGCTTTCCCGCTTCTCCGGTTTCCGCTTTTTGCTTTTCCGCTGTCCGCGGACTGCCTCCGATCGCTGGAAAGCGCGTTGACACCCTGTCCCACACCGAATATAGTTGCTACTGACAACCATGAAGAAGGTCGCCATCGCCACCGACGCCGTCCGCGCCCCTGAAGGGGCGCGCGCCGGAACAACCCGGTCAGAAACTGCGCGCGACGGCGCTGACGTGTCCAGGGACGCCCGCGCACTGCAGGCCGCTGTGTCGGAACTGGTGCGCGTCTACCAGTTCCGCGATCGCGATCGCATCTGCTGCTACGACGTCTCGGTCACCCAGTGCTACGCGCTCGAAACGCTGGTGCAGCACGGCCCTATGCGCCAGGGCGCGCTGGCCGAACGGCTGTTCCTCGACAAGAGCACCACCAGCCGCGTCGTTGGCACGCTGATCAAGAAGGGCTACGTGGAGCAGACCACCGATCCGGCCGACGGCCGCGCGGTGATGCTGCAAACGACGAAAGCCGGGCGCGGGCTGTATACGCGCATCACCGGCGAACTGGTCGAACAACAACAGCAGCTGCTCGGCGACCTCCCGCCGGAAGTGCGCGCCGGTGTCATCACCGTGGTGCGTCGATTGGCGGAGGCCGCCGACGCCCGATTCCGCTCCGGCATGTCGGTTGGCGCTGGCTGCTGCGCGCCGGCAGGGTGCAAGGACGAATG
>CADEEX010000048.1 GCA_902826465.1 uncultured Acidobacteriota bacterium | reverse complement strand
GTTGATGATCGCCGCCGACGACTGCCCAATCGCGATCATTCGGTCGCTCATCAAGGCCGGCAACCCGCTCAACACCGTGCAGCGGACGGGCAACATCCCGTTGAAGGACGGCAACACCGCGCTCAAGCTGGCGATTCTCGAGGGGCGCGCCGACGTGGTTGACGCGCTGCTCGACGCGGGCCTGGATCCGAAGAAAGAGCCTTACAACGTCGGGAAGTTCGCCTCCGGCAACAAGGCGGTGGAAGCCGCCCTCAAGAAAAAGCGGAAATAGTTAGGGCTTCGCGAAGACGCGGAGCGTGCGGCCGCGTGTCGTCTCGCCTGCGTAGATGGTGCCGCGGCGATCGACCGACAGCCCTTCGGCGCGCGTACCGGAAATCTTCGAGCGAATCGTGCCATCTCTGGCGCTGGCGATCGTCACACCGCCCCCCTCGCCCACATCGGCCACATACATGGTGTCGTCGGGGCCAATCGCAATGCCGTCAGGCATGGTCCCGAAACCGGTCCACGACGCCACATAGTTGCCGTCGGCGTCGAACACCTGCACGCGCCGGTTGCCGCGGTCGGTCACCAACACGCGGTCGCGCGAATCGATCGCGAGCGCATGCGGCACGTTCAGCTGTCCTGGCGCGGCACCTCGGCCGCCCCACGCCTTGACGAACGCGCCATCCTTCGTGAACTTCACCACACGCGAGTTGCGATGGCCGTCGGCAACGTAGATGTTCCCCTTGGAATCGACGTCAACGTCGCACGGACCATCGAACGTCGTGTCAGTCACGCCGCCAACACCTTTGGTGCCGAGCGTCAGCAACACCCTGCCGTTGCGATCGAACTTGAACACCTGCTGGCCACGCCCGTTCTCGGCGCGTCCGTCGGTAATCCAGATAAACCCCTCGCGATCGACCGGATGCCGTGCGTCCACACGAACATCCCCTGCCCCCACTGCTTCAGCAGCGTCCCGTGTCGGTCGAATTCGAGGACCGGCGGCTCGGCGCGTCGCAACACCAGGATGTGATCGTCCTTCGTTACAGCCGTCGCCGGCACCTCTCCCCATTCCATGCCGGCGGGTAACTTCGCCCAGTTGACAACTTCTTTGTGGGGCGCGGCCGGCGCCGTCTGCGCGGAGCCCAGAGCGGCAACGGTTGAGAGCAGGGCTGTCGCTAGCGTCGTGGTCAAGAAGCGCATGTACATCGTCTGTCCGGAGAAGAAAAAGGACATGTCAGTTGGAGCGTTGGGTCCCGGTGAGGACACCCTGCCCGCGACTCGGCGGGAACTGCCCGCCGCGTAACTGCTGCAACGTCATGGTGTTGACCCGGTCGAGCGCCGCCGCAAACGCACGGGTCGTCCGCTCGAGCCCGCTGGCCGGCACCAGATCGGGCACATCGAGCGACGTGTGGTAAATGACGTGCTCGATGATGTGGAACGATGGCGCGTAATTGCCGTTCTTCGGCCCGTCTTCCTGCGCGTACACCGACACGCCGAATTCGCGCAGCGTCTCAAAGACCATCTGCTCGAAGTCGCGGCTGCCCATCGCGTTCCAGCGAAACGCCCCCATCGCATTCGTCGGCGTCAGGTCGTTGTTGTACATGTACAGCAACGTCTGCGAGGGATGCTCCATCGTCAGCTTCACCGCCACCTTGGTCCAGGGATAGGTCTTGTCGATGTGCTGTCCGCGCGCCACTTCGCCGTGGTGATGGTCCGGGAACTGGATGAACTTCATCGTACGTCGGCGATCGCGAAGCGGCTTCTGCGCGAAGAACCGGGCGAGTTCGAGGGCGCTGGCCATGCCGGCCGCGTTATCCGTCGCCGCCTGGAAGTAGCCGTCGGTGTGGGTCATCACGACGAGCTGCTCGTCAGAAGCGCCAGGCAGCGTGGCGATGGTGTACTCGGTGCGGACGTTCCGGAGTTCCGGCACGACCAGTCGGAACTGCATGGTCACCTTCTCGCCGTTGTCGAGTCGATCCTTCAGCGCAAAACCTTCGTCCTGGCTCAGGGTGAAGTGCGGCACCTGACGCACACCACCCTCTGGCTGGAACTGACCATTGCCGGGGACAGCGATCACATTGACAATCACCGCCGCGCCGAGTGCGGCCGCGCGCGTGTTGGCATTGAACAGACCGGCGCGATCGCTGGCCGAGTGGCTGCGTCCGCCCGGCACGAACGTGCTGTAGATCACGACGGCTTTCCCCTTCACGTCACGGCCGAGAAAATCGGCGCCTGAGCCGACGCCGACCCACACCGCGTCCGCCGTCAGCCCCTGGGCACCGGTCGGTTTGGTGTCTGCGACCGGGAAAATCGTCGAGAGATTGATGACGCGTCCGTCAGCCGCCTTGTAACTGGCCGAGAACTCCGTGGGACGCCAGTCCTCCGGCAACGTGTAAGGAAAGTGCTCGACGGTGAGACCGAGGCTCTCGAACTCGCGCACCATGTAGGCCATGCCCTCGCGATCGGCCGTCGTGCCAGGGAGCCGGCCCCACCACTGATGGCCCAGGTCGCGGTCGCGCAGCGCAATCTGCGCCAGGTTCACGACGTGCTGCTTCATGCGGGTGCCGTTGATGGACGCGTACGGCTGCTGTTCAGGCGTCAGCGGCCACTGTGGATACTGACTGTCCGCAAAGGTGATGCGAGCGCCGTCGCGCGGCAGCCCCTCACCGTAGGTCTTCTCGACGGCCGGCCCGAGTTCCGGCGTGGTGTTAGACGAGCCTTGTTGCGCACGGCCCGATGGTGCAAGCACCACGGCCACGGTCAGCGCTGCAGCGAGCGCGCCGCACCAACGGGAGTCGAGTCTGATCACAACGTCCTCCACACGCGTTTTCCACACCGCCGTGCGGCCATGGGATCTGCGTTCGCGGTGAGGATACCCCAGCCGGGTGTAGTATTCCGCCGCGTGCGAACCAATCTCGGAATGTCACTTCGCGGCGCCATGGCCATTGTCGGTATCGCGACCGCTGTCTCGGCACAGACCACTGCGGGGTCGGTGCGCAACGACCTGCCGCAGCCATATCAGACGACGCGCGATTGGGGACAACTCCCGCGGGGAGTCGTCTGGGCGGCGGTAACCGCCGTGGAACCGGCGCCAGACGGCAGTATCTACGTGATCCATCGTTGTTTCGCGAATTCGTGCGCGGGAAGAACCGAAGCGCCGATCCTCAAATACGACACGGCCGGCAGGCTCCTGAACAGCTGGGGCGACGGCATGTTTGTCTTCCCGCACGGCGCCACCGTCGATCGCGACGGCAATCTCTGGGTCACCGACGCCCGAGGCCAGAACGGCAAGGGCCATCAGGTCTTCAAGTTCAATCCGGAAGGGCGCGTACTGATGACACTCGGTCAGGCGGGCGTCTCCGGCTCGGGACCCACGCAGTTCGACCAGCCGAACGACGTGCTGGTGGCGCCGAGCGGTGACATCTTCGTGGCCGACAGCCACCGCAACGGCAAGAACAACCGGATCGTGAAGTTCAGCAAGGACGGCCGCTTCATCAAGGAATGGGGCACCAAGGGGTCGGGACCCGGCCAGATCAGCGAGCCGCACACGATCGCCATGGACTCCCGCGGGCGTCTCTTCGTCGGCGATCGCGAGAACAACCGCATCCAGATCTTCGATCAGGACGGGAAGTACGAGACCGAGTGGCGTCAGTTCGGCCGACCGAGCGGCATCTTTATCACCGCCGACGACACCATTTACGTCGCCGACTCGGAGTCGGGTCCAGACACCGGCGCGCACGAGTTGCCCGGAATCAGGAAAGGCATCCGCATCGGCAGCGCCAAAGACGGTTCAGTGACCGCGTTCATCGAAGACATGGAGTCAACGACCAGCGATCACTCGGGCGCTGAAGGCGTCGGCGTGGATGCGCAGGGCAACGTCTACGGTGCCGTGGTGCGCCGACAGATGCTCGAGCGGCACGTGCGGACACGCCCCTGAGGGAAGGGCTACTCATATGTAGCGCCGAGCGTTGGCCCGGCGCAGGCCGACGGCGCGCTACTGCGGGAGCGGACTCAGTTCCGACGGCAGTTCGCTCGTGCGCACCGACACGATCATCGACACACAGTCGCTCCGTTGACCGACGAACGACCCGCTCACTGGCATTACGCCGCGAGGATGCGTGCTGACGCCAGTCACCACATGCCGCAATGAGGTGGCCGACCCGATCGTCGGATCGAACCCGCGCCAGCCGAGCAGCGGCAGGTAGACCTCGGTCCATGCATGCGTTGAGGCGTGGCCCGCCATCGACGCCGTGCCGTGCAGGTAGCCGCTGGCAAAGCGGGCCGCCACACCGAGCAACCTCGCAGACTCCATCATCAGCGTCGCCATGTCGCGACACGAACCACTCGCCAGCCGCAGTGTCTGTGCCGCTCCCTGCACGCCCTTCTCCTCACGACGGCGATACCCGATCGTCGCGTGCACCAGCTCGCAGAGCGCGAGCATCGTCCCCTCGGCATCCTCAGAGCGGGTCGTCAGCGAGCGCGTGAGCCAGTCGCGCACGTCATCGAGCGTGTCGTCCGAGGTCGACTGCTGATACGTCGTCGTCACCGGCTCCTCGATCGTTTCGTAGCGTGGCGGGAACGGCGTCTGCCACGGTGCGTGCAGTTCGCGCACCGGAAATGGCGGAATTCGCTCCACGACGACGTCGTTGACGATGCTGAGGGTGTCCGACGGTTCGAGCCAATCGACCAGCGCGATGGAATTGCCGAAGATGTCCCGCGCCCACTCCAGGCGGTAGGCCGGCTCCAGCCGCAGGGTCATCTGCTCGACGCGGAGGTCGTGCCCTTCACGCGGACGCAGCACTAGTCGATGCCGTCGCAGTTCTACGGGGCGGCAATAGCGGTACGTGGTGGTGTGTTCGATCTTCAGGCGCATCGGGGGCGAGTTCCGCGCCTATTCGGCCGGAGCGAGAGCGACACCCGCTTTGTTCAAGTGCCTGCGACCGATCGGTGCGAACTTCTGTCCTTCACCAAGCTCGCACTCCACCTTCATCTGCACGCAGCGCGCACTGCCGAAAATGCTGGCGACCGCGGCATCGGCGGCGTCGCGCCCGGTGCCGATACGGACCAGCGCGTTGAGATGCGCCAGCCGTGTCGCATCGAAGATCACCCAGCTGCCACCGATGAAGCATTCAAAGCAGGCATGAAAATCCGGTGGCTCAAGCTGATACGCGTAACCTGAAAAATAGCGGGCCGGAATGTTGAGCGCGCGGCAGAGCGCGATGCCGAGATGGGCGAAATCGCGGCACACGCCAGTGCGCTGTGTGACGGTGTCGTACGCCGACGTCTCGGAGTTGGTGCTGCCCAGGAGATATTCGACGTTGTCGTGGATCCAGTCGGTGATCGCGACGACCTTCTTGTGGGGGTTCTCAACCTGGCCGAAGAGATCCCAGGCCAACCGGGCGAGCCGATCTGACTGACAGTAGCGGCTCGGAAAGAGAAATGGGATCGTCGAGCCGCTCAGCTCCGAGACCGGTGTCGCCTCGACCGAACGCGCGTGGTAGGTCTGGAAATCGCATTCGACCGACGCGCGATAGCGGATCGACAACCTCTTGTGTTTGCCGGTTTCGAGCCGGATGAATCGGTTATCGCTGGCGTCTGGCGTGAATTCCGACACCTTGACCGGCGGCTCGATCGTCAGCTGCTCGTCGAGAATCGTCTGCGACGGGTTCCGCTGCGCGTGAATGTTAAGGATGAGCGTCGAAGGAAACTTGACGGCGTAGTCGAGCGCCGCCGAGACGTGGAACAACATTTATTGAGTCTACTTCGCGCGCGTCACCTTGCCTGTCGAGGTAGTGTCTGGATTCTGCGAGAGGCGCATAATGTGCCGCCCCCAGCATCCACAGGAGCCATCCACAATGAGAACGTTACTCGTGCCCTTTGCCCTGATACTCGCGCTCATCTCAGGGTCGTCGGCAACCGGCCAGACGCCCGCGGCAGGCGAAGCGGATCCCGGCGTTCGGCCCAATCGGATGATCGACCGCGCCGAAGTACGTGTCTCACGAGTTGAGATTCAAGCGGGCGCCACGCGTCGCGTGCACGCACACGACGATGTCGTGTATCACCTGTGGGTGCCGCTCGAAGGCACGCTGCAGATCACGATTGGGTCGGCCCCGCCTGTGACGGCCACCTCGGGGCAGGCATTCTTCATGACGCGCGGTACGCAGCACGGCTTCAAGAACATCGGCACGACACCAGGCGCCGCACTTGAAATCTTCATCAAGCAGACGACACTGGCGAGCGACGTTGACATCGCGCACCTACTCCGCGTGGTCGCAGGAGGTTAAATCGCGAACGGGTTCTTTTGAACGAATATTACGAATGCGATGAATTCCTTTACTTGATTCAATCTACTTGTAGATATCTCGTCTCGATGAGCTAGATTACAGCGTGAGGTGACACATGGATGAGCGCGTCATACATTTCGCCGGGGGCGACGCGCTCTTTCGCGGCCTGCTCGAATCGGCACCAGACGCGATGGTTATCGTCAACCACGCGGGCCACATCGTGCTGGTGAACTCGCAGACCGAGAAGCTGTTCGGCTATCGGCGCGAAGAACTGCTGGGGCGGTCGGTGGACGTCCTGGTACCTGCCCGTTTCGCGGCCCATCACCCGCAACACCGTGAACACTACTTTTCCGAGCCGCGCGTCCGCGAGATGGGCGCGGGACTCGACCTCTACGGCCTCAGGAAGAACGGCGAGGAGTTCCCGGTCGAAATCAGTCTGAGTCCGCTGCACACCGAGCGCGAAACCCTGGTGAGTAGCTCGATTCGGGACGTGACCGATCGAAAGCGCGCCGAGCGCGCGCTGTACGAGAAGAACGTCGAGCTCGAAAAGGCGAATCGTGCGAAGGACTGGTTTCTGGCCAGCATGAGCCACGAACTGCGAACGCCGCTCAACGCCATCCTGGGCTTCACAGGCACGCTCCTGATGCGGCTTCCCGGACCGCTCACTTCCGACCAAGAGCAGCAGCTCAAAACCGTGCAGGTGAGCGCCCGCCACCTGCTCTCGCTCATCAACGATCTGCTGGATCTGGCCAAGATCGAGTCCGGCAAGGTCGAACTGCGGACGGAACCGGTCTCCTGTCGTCACGTGCTCGACGAGATCGTGACAACGCTGCGCCCGCTGGCCGAAGCCAAGGGGCTGGGGTTCAATTACCGGATGACCGACGGCGAGGTGACGGCGCGCACCGACCGCCGTGCATTCAGCCAGATTCTGCTGAACCTCGCCAACAACGCCATCAAGTTCACCACGCAGGGACACGTGACGATCGAAGTGAAGGACGCAGACGACGCCGGGTATCTCGATATCAGTGTCACTGATACCGGCATCGGCATTTCGCCTGAGAGCCAGCAGCGGCTGTTCAACGCCTTTTCTCAAGTGGCTGCCGAAGGTCAAAAGCCGGAGGGGACCGGCCTCGGCCTTCATCTGAGCCAGAAGCTGGCGGAACTGCTCGGCGGCTCGATTCGTGTGCGCAGCACGCTGGGGGTCGGCAGCACGTTTACGTTGTCGCTGCCGAGGAGCGAAGGATGAAAGGCCGAGTCCTGGTGATCGAAGACAACGCCGCCAATCTCGACCTGATGACCTACCTGCTCCAGGCGTTCGGGCACCATGTGCTGGTCGCACACACTGGCGAAGAAGGGCTGGCCGTCGCGGCCGACACGCGGCCCGACCTGATCCTCTGTGACATCGGCCTGCCTGGACTTGACGGCTACGGGGTGGCACGGCACTTGAAAGCGGACCCTGTGCTCGGCGCGGTGCCGCTCGTCGCCGTCACGGCGTCGGCGATGGTTGGCGATCGCGACAAGGTGCTCGCCGCGGGATTCGACGGCTACATCAGTAAGCCGATCGCCGCGGAGAGCTTCGTCGCAGAGGTCGAAACCTACTTCAAGGAAGCCGGACGCTAGCGATGCCGACTATTCTCGTCGTTGACGACCTGGTGGCCAATCGGCAGGTACTGACGACGCTGCTTGGCTACAAGGGCTACCGGATGCTGGAGGCCGCCAACGGCAGCGAGGCTCTGGCGGTGATTGCCACAGACCGGCCAGACCTGATCGTTACCGACGTGCTGATGCCCGTGATGGATGGCTACGAACTGGTGCGGCAGCTGAGGGCGGCGCCCCGGACGGCAGACATTCCCGTGGTGTTCTACACCGCGCACTACGGCGCCAGAGACGCGCGCGAACTGGCGCTGTCGAGTGGCGTCGCGTTTGTGCTGACCAAGCCGGCCGAGCCAGAGGACGTGCTGCGCATGATCGCTGTCGCGCTCACTGGCGAACACGGCACCGAGGCCAAGACCCCGCTGACCAGCGAGTTCTCGCGCGACCATCTTCGCCTGATCACCGACAAATTGTCGGAGACCACTACCGACTGGCGCGTCGCCAACACCCGACTCCGGTCTCTCATCAACATCGGCCTGGAGCTGGCTTCGCAGCGCGACGCCTCCCGCCTCCTGGAGTCGGTCCGTCAGTGGGCCGGTGAACTGTTCGGCGCCTCGGCGATCTCTCTCGGAATGGTTGACCGCGCGACTGGCTGCGTCGTCCACGCGATCGGCGACAGTGACCTTCCGACGGCCATGCTGACCCCGGGGCCTCTACCGCACGGAGAAGTCGCGGCCGTGATGGCCGACCGTCATCTTGCTCACGGTCGGCTCGGCGATCCGGCGGGCGCCGGTCACTATCTCATCGCCCCACTCTCCTCGCCGTCCTTCGTCTACGGCTGGTTGCGCCTCGAGCGCAACAGCGGCCCCGCGTTCGACGACGACGACGAACAGCTGGTGATGGCGCTCGGCGGCCAGGTCGGACGTATCTACGAGAATGGCTACTTCTATTCGATCGCGCAGTCGCGCGCCGAGGCGCTGCAGCTCGAAGAAGAGCGTATGCGGTTCGCTCTCGAGAGCGCCGACATCGGCATCTGGGATGCCAACTACATCACCGGTTCGCTCAAATGGTCGCCACTCATCGAGTCGCAATACGGATTGCCACCAGGCACGTTCGACGGCACATTCGACAGTTTCATCGCGCGGATTCATCCCGACGACCGTGCACAGGTGCTGGCGATCATCGAAAACGCCCAGCGGACGGGCGAAGATTTCTCGATGCAACATCGCACCATCTGGGCCGATGGTTCCGTCCACTGGCTGGAAGGCGCAGGACGCATCCATCTCGATGGCGACGGCCGTCCGGTCCGCGGCCTTGGCATTTCGCGTGATGTGACGGAGCGCCACGTGCTCGAAGATCAGTATCGCCAGGCGCAGAAGATGGAGGCCGTCGGCAGGCTCGCCGGCGGTGTCGCGCACGACTTCAATAACCTGCTCACCGCGATTCTCGGCCACTGCGAACTGCTGTTACCCACCTTCAGCGCCGGCGATTCCCGATGCGCCGACATCGAGGAGATTCAGAAGTCGGGCCACCGGGCGGCAGCGCTGACCAGGCAACTGCTGGCGTTCAGTCGCAAACAGATCATCGAGCCGACGCTGCTCGATCTGGGAGCCGTCGTCGCGGACATGCGACCGATGCTCGAACGGCTGATCGGCGAAGACATCGTGCTGACCTGCACGCTTGCCGCGACGCCAACGGTCATTCTTGCGGATCGCGGCCAGGTCGAACAGATCGTCATGAACCTCGTGGTGAATGCTCGCGACGCCATGCCCTCAGGCGGACGGCTGGTCATCGACACCGCGCCGGTGAATGTCGATGAGGACTACGCCGCCACTGATGTCACGCTCAAGCCGGGGCGCTTTGGGGTCCTGACGGTGTCCGACAGTGGCACCGGGATCACGCCTGAGGTGCGGTCGCGTCTGTTCGAGCCGTTCTTCACCACGAAGGAGCCGGGCAAGGGCACCGGCCTTGGACTCGCCACCGTCCACGGCGTCACGATGCGCTGCGGCGGCAGCGTGCACGTCTACAGCGAGGTCGGTCACGGGTCGTCGTTCCGCATCTTCCTGCCGCTCGCCGAGGGCGAGATCGTCCAGACCATCGCTTCCGTGGTGTCAGCGACGCCAGTGGTCGGCGCGCCGTCCGTGCTGGTGGTGGAAGACGCCGATGGATTGCGACAGCTGGTGAAGCGCCTCCTCGAACGCCAGGGCTATCGGGTGTTCGTTGCGGCAAATGCGGCGGAAGCCACCGACATCTTCGACCGCGAAACGGGCCTCCACCTGCTGCTCACCGACGTCGTGATGCCGGGCGCCAGCGGACCGCAGCTCACGCAACAACTCATCAACAAACGGCCGGAGCTGAAGGTGGTCTACATGTCCGGCTACACCGAAGATGCCATCGTCGATCGGGGAGTGCTCCAGCCTGGCGTATCGTTCCTGCAGAAGCCGTTCACGTCGGCGGCGCTCGGCGAGAAGCTGCGACAGGCGCTCAATCAGCCGACCTGAGGCGCGGTGCCCGCGTCAGTAGGTGAGGTTGATCCACGCAAACGCGGCGTGGTCGTACTGGGGCGGGGCGGTTGGAGGATTCGAGGTCTGCAGCAGGTAGCCGAACTCGAGTCCGGCTTTCGGTGACAAGCGCCGCAACACCCCACCGAAGGCGCGATTGCGATCGTACCCACGCACTGGACCACGCTCGGTCTTGTCAAACGTGAGCATCAGTTCGTCCCAGGTGGCAATCGACCAGGTGCCGGTCTTGAGCGGACGCACGGCGCGCACCATGGTACGCAACCGGTGCGAGTTGTCTTCCCATCCTTGAAACCGCTGCTCCAGACGGAAGCGGAGCGAGGGGTTCCACCGTGCCGCTGGCGGAAGTGTGACCGACAGCTGCTCCCACACGCGGTGCTCATGACGAACGCCTTCGCCAAGCGTACGGGGCACCCAGGCATGGCCACCCCAGACCGACACGCGGTTGGTGAGCACGCGACCCACCGCCCAGCGGAACAGCGTATGGTCGAGTTCCGAGACGTCTTGACTCCACCGCGGCTGCACTTCGAGGTGCAGGCGCCACTCGGGTGCCAGTGGATGCGTGTCGAGAAACTGAATCCAGACCTGCGAGTCGTGTTGCGCCTGCGCAAACGCCTGAGCCGGTGCCGCGAGCACAACAAGAACAAGTGCGATCAGTCGAGACAGCATGTGACCGGCCTAGGCGCCGTCGAAGCGGACGACGTTGTCGCCCTTGACCACTTCCACCGGCTTCTCGGTGGTATTCGCACCACTATAGATGGTGAGGACGTAGGCACCGGGAGGCACGCCGCTGAAGGCAAAGCTGCCGTCGTTGCCGACCCGCGACGCAAACGGCGTTGAGGCGACGAAGATATCGGCCGACATGGCCGGGTGGATGTCGCAACGCACATCGTAGAACCCGGGCTGTTTGAAGGTGTGCTCGAACGTCCCACCCGGAGGGATCGAGCGGTTGAACTCCGGCGACCGCTGCTCGGCATTCCTCACGTTGATGTTGTGCAGCTCGTCGTCGCTGCTGTGAAACGCGACCGGCACACCGGTGCGCGCGATCAGCAGATCGGGCACGAACGTCATCTGGTCCTGGTCCATCTGCGCCTGTGCCGATTGCGGCAGCACCGCGTCAGGCGACTTCGGGACGAGCGCGATGAATGCTCCCGGAGGAAGCCCCGGCACCTGGCCTGACACCGCACCCGTGGTCGCCGGGTCGGGCGGTGGAGCGGCAGGCGCGGCCGGCCGGGCGCTCTCACCGCTCGAGCACGCCACACACGCACACACCAGCATCGCAATCAACGTTCTTCGCAACAAGGATTCAGCCTCAACAGGAAACGGGAGCGCGGCACATGGTGCACTGCGCTGTCTGCATTCTATCGCGGGGCCTGGCGTGCGACGCGGAACGTGGTGACCGCCTCGAGCCCGAGCTAGAGCCCCGAGCCCCGAGCCCCGAGCCCCGAGCCCCGAGTTCAGAACATCGTATACGCCATGCCGCGGCCGAGCAGAATGACGCCGGCCCACAGCAGCAGCGAACACGCCCCGGCCACGCGTGCGGCGCGCGGTGGACGAGCATCCGCATCCCAGCGCGCGATCGTCGTCTCGGTGAACGAGTGGTAGTAGAGCGCGTTCACACCGGCGAGCACGATCGACACCATCTTGATACGGAAGAGCACGTTGGGATACGCCGTGGTCGCGTAGGCCACAAACAGCATGAGCCCCGTCGCCAGCATCACGGCGAATCCGCCGAACGCCCACGGCATCAGGCGGCGGAACACCACCGACACCGGGACAGTGGGCATCGCCACGCCGAGCAAACGCAGATCGAACCACGAGAGCACGCCCACAGACAGCGCGAGGCTGAGGATGTGGCCGCCCACGACGAGCGCGAAACCCCACGTCGACTCGCGGACGTAGACGCCCACGGCACTGGCTTCAAGCGTCTCGAGAAAAGGCTGCATCGGCTACTCAACCAGCGTGTACATGCACCCGAGCACCGCCACGGCAGCCCAGAGCACGAAGCCAAGCGGTCCTGCGAGCCTGGCAAGGCCTCCTTCGGCACGCACGGCATGAGGCAAGACGACAAGCTGAACGACCAGCGCCAGCCCCAGCATCACCATCTTGCGGAAGAAGTAGTCGTTGCCGACCGCCGACGCGGCCCGCGGCAACACCAGCAGGGCACCGGTGACCACGCTCAGTGCGGCGCCGGCGAGCAGGCCGCGACGCACGGTGGAGATGATTGCCACGGCGGAAAACTGGCCAAGGGCGAGGCCTGTGAGTCGCAGCATCGACACCAGTGCCGCACCGACGACGACGGTCATCCCGACCACGTGCAGCCCGCTCAGCATCGCGGTGATCGGCAGCGAGTCGCGCACCGTGAGCGCCAGTCGTGTGGTTTCGATCCACTCCCAGGCTGTCATGAGTGGCTAGCCGTACAACTGCACGAACTTCAGCGCTTCCAGGTGCTCGAAGTCGCTGTCGAGCGACCAGACCAGACCGCCGATCTCGTGGGCCAGTCGCGCAATCAGCAGATCCGTGACCGCAAATCGATACCCGGCATCGGCCGCCTTCTCGATCCAGGTCTCGACCAGCCCCCACGTGTGCTCGGATGGTACGAGGAGAGGCAACGCGCTGAATGCCCGACGGAAGGCCTTGCGGTCGGCCTTCGCGGTTCCGGCCAGCAACTCCAGGCGGACGGGCAGCGCCAGCGCCACTTCGTCGGCATCGAGCAGGGCCATCAGCGTCCGGTGGACCCCGGCGGCTGGATGGCGCCGCGCGGCAATCCAGACCGACGTATCGACGACGATCATGGACGGGCGGCTTTGAGCTGGCGACGTTCCTTCCGACGCGGCTCGACAGGGTCGAACTCAAACCTGATCGAGCCCATCAAGGCCTTCAATTCGTCGATGCGGTGGCGACGAATCACCTCGCGCAAGGCGAACACCACCGTGTCGGTCTTCGACTTGAAGCCGACGGCCGTCCTCGCGTGCTCGATCAAGTCGTCTGGCAAGTCCAACGTCGTACGCATACGAATACGCTACATTCGTATGCCCAAAGAGTCAACATCTCTGACAGTTTATATGCATCAAGAGGGTATACTCCCGTCGGTGTCCGCCGCCACTCGCGCCTCGCTGCTGGTTCTCGGATCCGCAGCCTTCCTCGTCAGCGCCGACGCGCGGGTCATCGATCCGCTCCTCAAGATTATCGCCGCCGAGTTCACCGTCCCGAAGGAGAGCGCCGCGCTGACCGTGTCGGCCTACGCCCTGCCCTACGGCTTCTGCCAGCTGTTCTACGGCCCGATGGGCGACCGGGTCGGCAAGCTCCGCGTGATGTCCACCGCCATGCTGCTCTTCTCGCTCGGCACGGCGCTCTGCGCCGCAGTCCCCAATCTGTGGACCTTCATCGGCCTGCGCTTTCTGACCGGCGTCGTCGCGGCGGCGGTGATCCCGCTGTCGCTGAGCTACATCGGCGACAAGATTCCCTACGAATCGCGGCAATCGGCCCTCGGACGGTTCATGAGCGCGCTGATGCTCGGCCAGATCGTCAGCGCCAGCATCGGCGGCGCCATCGGCCAGTACCTCAACTGGCGCGCCATCTTCCTGATCATCGGCGCAGCCGGCGTGCTGGTCTCCGTCATTCTCGCGAAGGAAAGCCGTCGGGTCCCCGAAACACTCACCGACCGGCACTTCTCGCTCGCGCCGATCCTGAGCCTCTGGGCGCTGCCCAATGCGCGCATCGTCCTTCCCGGCGTGTTCGTGGAGGCACTGTGTGTGTTCGGCGGGCTGGCCTACCTCGCCGCGTCCATGCTGGAACGTTTCGCCTTTCTCGACGCCGGCGAAGTGGGACTGATGCTGGCCGGCTACGGCGTCGGCGGCTTGTTCTACAGCCTCGCGGTGAAGCGGCTCGTGCCGAAGATTGGCGAGCGCGGCACATTGCTGCTCGGAGGGTCGTTCCTCTGCGCCGCCTACCTGCTGATTGGCGCCATGCCACGGTGGTGGCTGTTCATTCCAGGGACCATCCTGTTCGGTATGGGCTTCTTCACCATGCACGGCCCCTTGCAGACCCGCGCCACGGAACTCAATCCGCAGGCGCGGGCGACGGCCGTCGCCGTCTTCGCGTTCACCTTCTTCCTCGGCCAGGGCATCGGCCCGGTCCTGATGGGGCAAGCCATCCGGATGACCGGCTACATGACCAGCTTCGGGGTCGCCGGGGTCGGCGTGTTGCTGCTGGCCTTCTGGCTCCGCCACCAGTACGGGCGAATGTCGGCCCAGGCAAGGCCATGAGGGCGTGTGATTACTGTGTCACCTGCGCCGGCCAGCGTGCGTCGACCGGCTTGGCCGGATCGGCAGTGATCTCGAGCTCGGCGCAGTGGTGATAGTAAAAGCCACCATCAGGATTCACGCCGTGCTCAGCCATGAACTGCGTCACCTGCAGCGTGCATTTCTTGCAGGTGATGTTCGGAATGGTGACGTCGGTCTGTAACAGATCGGTCGGCCGCGTCGTATGCGGGAACAGACCGTCGGCCAGCACCGGCGCTACGGCCGGATTCTGAATCGGCGCGGCGACAGACCAGGGACCGCGATCGGTCGGCCGGGTCGATGCTTCAGGATTGGCCGGCAGTTCCGACGGGGAGTTCACGACGAGCGCCACACGGTAGTGGCCGGGATGGAAGATGGTTTCGCGGATCGTCAGGTGCAGCGGGGCACCGCCCTTGACACGACTGACGGCCTTTGTCGGTGTCCCAGGATTAGCGGATGTCCCGCCACAGGGACCAAGTTTCTGGGGGTCGCCGAGCGGGCTCTGGACCAGCGTTGGCACCGGCTCGAGCAGCAGGAAGTGGGCCTGGACGATCGATGGCAGGGACGCGACCGCACACGCCAGGACAAGACTGAACACGAACCGTTTCTGCATGAATCTCTCCTGCCCTCTCAACCCGCGAGACCCGCGGAATATTCCTTCGTCCGGTTCGCTGCGCCGTCAGCCGGCGAACAGCGCGGTCGCGTAGAGACCATGGGCCGTGACCGCCGGCGCAGAACGAGAGCATCTATGATCGTGTGTATGTCCGTGGCCAGACTCGCAGCCGTGGCGCTGCTCCTCGCACTGTTCGGCGGCAACGCCGCGTTCGCGCAAACCTCCGCCACCCTGGGCGGCTCCGTCGCCGACAGCTCGGGGCGCGCGCTGCCCGGGGTCCAGGTCACCGTGAGGAATCCCGCCACTGGCGCCAGCCGATCCACGGTCAGCGAAGGCGACGGCCGGTTCGTGGTCGCCGGCCTATCTGCCGGGCAGTACGAACTGCGCGCGGAGCTTCAGGGATTCAAGGCGCTCTCGAAGACCGACATCATCGTCACCGTCGGCGAAATGGTGTCGCTGCCGCCGCTGATGCTCGAAGTGGGCGGAATCACCGAGGCGGTCACCGTGACCGGCGCGTCGGCCGTCGTGAATACCCAGACGTCGGAACTGAGCTACCTGGTCGGCGAGCGGGCGATCGCGTCGCTCCCCTTGAATGGACGCAACTACACCGACCTGGCGCTGCTGCAGCCGGGCGTGCTGCCGTATCCGTCGCGCGACGGCGGGTCGGTGGTGGCCCACGGGCTCGGCATGAGCGTCAATGGCCAGGATTACCGCTCGAACGTGTATCTGCTCGACGGCACGCTGTTGAACGACTTCACGAACGGCCCGGCCGGCAGCGCGGCAGGGACGACGCTCGGCGTCGAGTCGATCCAGGAGTTCCGCGTCGAAGCCAACGCCTACAGTGCAGAGTACGGGCGCAATTTCGGCGGACAGATCAACGTGCTCACCAAGTCGGGTACCAACGTCATGCGCGGCAGCGCCTACGAGTTCTTCCGCAACGACGCGCTCGACGCCGCCAACTACTTCGACGTCAACGGCAAGCCGGACTTCACGAGAAACCAGTTCGGCGGCGCGGTTGGCGGACCCATCGTGCGCGATCGGCTGTTCTACTTCGTCGGCTACGAGGCCCTGCGCGAAGACCTCGGCAAGACGATTTCGAGCTTCGTGCCAGACGACAACGCGCGAAACGGCTTGTTGCCCGACGGTCCGGTGACCATCAGCGACGCCGTGCGCCCGTATCTGAACGCCATTCCCCGGGCGAACGGCCCGGCCATCGGCTCTGGTCTCGCCACACATACCTTCGGCTTCAACCAGACGGTCGATCAGAACTTCTTTCAGGGACGGCTCGATCACCAGATTGGCGGCGGCCATCAGTTCTTCGCGCGTTACACGGCAGACGACGTCGAACAGCGGCTGCCGACCGACTATCCGCAGTTCCCGCGATCGTTCATTTCGACCAACCAGTTCGCGACGTTCGAGTATCGCAACGCCGTGTCGTCGCGCACGTTTCAGACGGCGCGCTTCGGTTACAGCCGCACGCGCATCGGCCAGAACGTCGAGGCGAATCTCGACTCGCCGCTGCCGCCCTTCGTCACCGGGCGCGACAGCGTCGGCTCGATCAGCATCGGCGGCATGCAGAGTTTCGGGCCGCAGACCTCGGCCAACCTGCGACTGGCGCAGAACGTCTATAGCGGACAGTACGACCTGACGCACGCGCGTGGCGGACACCTGTTCAAGGCCGGGGCGGTCGCGGAACACTACCGCGACTTCATGACCAACCCGACGTTCAGCCTCGGCATCTATACCTTTACCAACCTGCGCGCGTTCCTCGAGAACCGCGCGCTGCGCTTCGTCGGACTTGGGCCCACAGGCGACATCAACCGCGACTGGCCGTGGACCTATGTCGCCGCCTACGCGCAGGACAACTATCAGCTCGCGCGCAATCTCTCGATCAACGCCGGCCTCCGCTACGAAGGCACGACGATGCCGATCGATGAAGGCGGTCGCGACTCGGCGCTGATCAACCTCACCGACCGCGCGGCCACCGTGGGCCCGCTCTACCAAAATCCGTCGAAGGCCAATCTGTCGCCACGGATCGGCGCCGCGTGGGACGTGCTCGGCGACGGCTCGACCTCAGTGCGCGCCGGCTACGGCATCTACTTCAACACCAACAACCAGCAGAACCTGATTGTCACGGTCACCAATCCGCCGGCAACACCACGGTTCGTCATCGCCAATCCCACGTTTCCGAATCCGCCGTTCGATCGCGGGGTGGGCAATA
>CADEEX010000047.1:5048-17587 GCA_902826465.1 uncultured Acidobacteriota bacterium | reverse complement strand
GGGGAAGTGCAAGGATGCGGGCTGCGGGACGAAGACGCCGCAGGGGCTGTATCGTGTGGATCCCGTCGAGCTTCGGCATGAACAGATCGGTAATGAGCAGCGCCACATCGGGATGCTGCTCGACCAGACGGACCGCCTCTTCACCGTCGGCGGCCTGCAGCACGCGGTAGTCACGACTGAGGCAGCGCGCGAACAACTTGCGCACGCTTTCATCGTCATCGGCAATCAGGATCGTCCTGTGCGGAGTGTCGGCCCGGTCGACCGCGGGCGGCGCATCCTTGAGCACGTCGCGGATCTTCGCGGCCAGCGCATCGGGCGTGAACGGCTTGGCCAGATACGCGGTATCGGGATTCAGGATGCCGCGCTCGCCAAGCACGTCGTCGGTATAGCCAGACGTGAAGATCACCTTGATCTCCGGACGCTGGGCAATGAGACGCGTCGCCACCGCCTGACCGTCGAGCCCTGGCATGACGACGTCGGTGACGAGTACGTGGATCGGCCCCTGATAGGTTGACGCCTGCACCAGGGCATCAGCGCCGTCTGCGGCCTGCAGCACGCGATAGCCGCGCCCGCTGAGTACGCGCACGGCAAGCGCGCGCACGCCCGGCTGATCTTCCACCACCAGCACGGTCTCGGTGCCAGCGAGGCGCGATGTCGGAACCCGTGTCGTCGTGGCTTGAATGGCCACGGTCGTACGCGGCCAGTAGAGCACGAAGGCACTGCCCTTCCCTGGCTGGCTTTCCACGCGAATGAAGCCGCGGGCCTGACGCACGATGCCGTACACCGTGGACAACCCGAGTCCGGTGCCACGTCCGGCCTCCTTGGTGGTGAAGAACGGTTCGAAGATCTGCCGGCGCGTGTCTTCGTCCATGCCGGTCCCGGTGTCTGTCACCGAGAGCACCACGTACGCGCCTGGATCGGCGTCCATCGTCTCGGACTCGCTCACGTCGATGTTCCCGGTGCGGACGAGGATGCGGCCGCCGGAGGGCATCGCGTCCCTGGCGTTGATCACCAGGTTCATGACCACCTGATGCAACTGCGCCGGATCGACCATCACGCAATCCGGGTCGGCGTCCAGTTGCAGCAGAAGCTCGACATCGTCACCAATGAGGCGCCGAAGGAGCCGGTCGAACTCGCTGACGGCCTGATTCAGCCCGAGAGCGCGTGGTTGCGTGGCCTGCTTGCGGCTGAAGGCGAGCAGCTGCTGTGTGAGCGCCGCCGCGCGATCGCCGGCCTGACGCACCGCGTCGAGATGTTGCCAGTTGGCGTCACCCGCCGGCAGGCTGTTGAGCACCAGCTCGCTGTAGCCGTTGATCACCGTCAGCAGGTTGTTGAAGTCGTGGGCGACACCGCCGGCAAGCCGGCCGACGCTTTCGAGCTTCTGCGCCTGCAGAAACTGCTCTTCGAGGCGCTTCTGCTCGGTGATGTCGGTGTTGGTGCCCACCAGGCGTGTCGGCACCCCACCGGCGCCACGCGCGGCGACCTTGCCGCGACTGCGCACCCACACATACGCGCCGCTCCTGGTCCGCATCCGATACTCGGAGAAGAACAGGTCGCGCCCGCCGTCGATGAACTGCCTGAAGGCCGCCTGCGCGGCCGCCGCATCGTCAGGGTGCAGCATCGACGCCCACGCGTCGAACCCGAGGGCGAGTTCACCTGGTTCGTAGCCGAGCATCTGCTGGTAGCGCGCGCTCAGATGGACCGTATCGGTGTCGAGCCGCCAGTCCCAGTACCCTTCGTTGATGGCCTCGAGGACGCGTTCCAGACGGTCGCGACTGGTCGACATCTCGACTTCGGCCTCGCGGCGCCACCGTTCCTGTTCGAGGCTTTCGACGGCGAACGAGACGCTCTCGGCCACTTCCTCGGCGAGCCGGGCTTCCACCTCGTCGAAGAATCCGCGTTCACCGGCATAGAGCGTCAGCAGACCGAACACCGCACCACCGCGCTTCAACGGCAGCGCAATCAGTGAGCAGAGCCCAAACCGCGAGAGTTCGTCCCTCCAGGGGGCGGTGGTCGGATCGTCGGCGATGTCGTTGATGATCACCGGCCGCTGCTCACGCACGGCGCGGCCTGACGCGCCTTGCCCGAGCGGCCCATCGGTGGCGAGCTGAATGCGATCGAGGTACTCGCTGCTCTCGCCGGCGCGTGCCACCGGCACGATACGGGTTGTGCCGCTCTCCACGGTGCTGATGGACACGAGCCGGAAGCCGCCTGGGTCGACGGCGCTGCGACAGACGCGAGCGAAGAGCTCCGCTTCGTCGGTCGACTGCACGATGGCGCGGCCGCAATCACTGGCGACGGCATAGAGGCGATTCAGGCGGCGAATCTGCTGTTCGTCGCGGCGTCGCTCGGTGATGTCGCGCAGGATGCTCTGGCAGAACGTGACCCCTTCGATGTCAATCAGGCGGGCACTGATCTCGAGGGGGAACTCGGTGCCATCGCGGCGCGCGCCCACTGTTTCGAACAACAGGCGGCCCTTGCTCTGAATCGTGCTCCAGGCCTCGTCGAATTCGGCCGCGGCCCGCGTCGACCTCAGCATGCGGACCGATTCGCCGAGCAGTTCCTCTCGGGTATGGCCGACACACTCCGTCAGGCGATCGTTCAGGTCGAGAATGCGCCCCACGTCGTCGAGCAGCACGATCGCGTCGTTGCCGAACGAATGCAGGAACTGATAGTGCGTGCGCAGGATCTGCTGCGCGGCGTCTGACTCCTGCTGCTGACGCGCGAAGGTGTCTCGCTGGTGGCGATACCCGACCACGATACCAATGCCGGCAAAGGCCATCAGCGCGGTGGTTGCGCCAACGACGCGACGAAGCAGCTCACGGATGGGCGCATCCACCTCCTCTCGATCGACCGTCGCCACCACGTGCCAGAGCGACCCTGGAATTGGCGCGGCGCGCGCGAGCATGGGCACCGCGGAGCCGTCAGGTCCTTCGGCCAGCCGTTCGGTGCGCACGGCAGCCACGATCGGCACTGGCAGGTCGATGAGCGGCTGTTGCGGAGGCGCCGCCTTGTCGCCGGCACGACGAATGGGGCTCATCGCGCGCAGCGATTCGCCGTCGATCTGGGTGAGCCCGATCTCACCGGTCCTGCTGGATGCCCAGGTCAACACCGAGCCATAGAGGACCGCCGTCGGATCGATGCCGAACAGCAGCGTACCAAGCGCCGCGCCTTCGGTCGTGTTGATGCTGGCAACCACGATGAAGTGCGGGCTCAGGAACTGTGGAACACCGGCGACGTGTTCGAGACTGACGCGCTGCGCGGGGCGGACGCGACTCGCCAGTGCCGCATACGCCTCGGGCGAGCCACGCAAGGGGCCGCTCGCCAGACGCGTGGTGCCGTCACGATCGAGCAGCAGCACGTTGTCGTAGCGATAGTTCTCGCGCAGCGCGTCCATCCAGGCCAGAAGGATGCCGCGGTCGCTGTCGCTCGGCGCCGGTGTGGCGACGAGCACCCGCTGGATCACATCAACCAGCGGCCGATCGGCCAGGGCCACCAGCGCGTCGCCCAGGCGCTCGCGACGCCACGTCGACACCTGACGCACCTTCAGGGTCACCATCTCGTCGAGCTGCGCGCGCCATCCGCGCTCGATGTCTTCGCGCTGGGTCCGGTAGGACCAGTCGGCAATCACCCCGGCGATCACGCAGAACGCGAGAAAGGCGCCGGCAAAGAGCACCGGACGCGGCCGATGAGACGAGACGACGGCCGGCCGCACCTGGCTCATGTGTAGAACGAGATGCTACCAGCAGTGATCTCCTCGCCCTGCATGGTTTCTGGCGCGGATTTTGTAACCCCAGTCCCGCAGAGAGGCTCATCATGATGTCAAACGAGACACAGTCTGCCGACAATGCCCTCGATGTTACTCAGCTGCACGAAGGATCAGTCGTCACCGTGAGTACGCGAAACTCGACATATCGCCTGACCATTCGGGACAGCGAACATCGGCTGGCGTCGATCGAGGGCGGCCAGTTCTTCTATAAGCCCATCGTCGGCTCGATCGAAGGGACGCCGTTCGAGGACGGACCCGTCCAGGTGGGCATCATTCAACCCGGCATGCGGCTGGAGATTCTGGCCGACCACCGGCGGATCGTGACGTCCCCGGTGCGATCGCTCGAAGTCTCCGCGGTTCACTGACGCAGCGCCTGTCGCACTAGAACTGCCAGAGTCTGTTCATCTTGATGACGATGGCGCGATTGCGCAGCTCGGAGAACCTCGGGCTGAGTGCGTTGCGTTCGTCGGTATACACGAAGAACAGCTCGCTGCCCGGCTTATATTCCCAGCGAAACCGCAGGTTGCTGCTCACCAGCTCGCCGGTGGAGCTGTATTGCACCAGCGCGCTGATGAAACGGCGCGGCGAGAACGCATAGTCGGAGCGCAGACGCAGCACGCTCTGTCTGAAGCCTCGCACGGGCCGATCGACGTCGTTGATCGACACACTGGGTTCGAGCGACCACTGTTTGAGAATCGACAGCCGGCCCGTCGAGAATCCGAACGCGGTGATCGTGCCGTCGTAGTACTGCCCACGTTGCAGCGAGAAGGTGCCAGACATCCGTCGCTGCTGTCCCAACTGGTACGACACCGTGCCACTGTTGAAGTCGTAGCGACCCTCGGGAATGGTGACGCCGGACACATTGAACGGCCGCAGCAGCAGTTCGTGATCGGCCACGCCTTCAACGCTGAACACATCACTGTTCTGCCGCTCGGCCGAGAAGCCGGCCGTCTGCAGCCTGGTCTCGAGTTGACCGCTGCCGTTCTCGATGTACTCGATGCTCCCCTCGTAGGTGAACTGGCGGATACCGGTGAAGCGCTTCTTCGGCCGCGGGCTGAAGCGGACCGAGCCAAAGGTGCGCTCGGAATCCGGGCGACGCACGAATCCGAGTTCGGGATTGAAGTTGGCGCCGACTTTCAGGTGCTCCACTCGCACGCCGTAGCGATCGGGTGCGAAGTCGACGCGCGCCTGATAGCTGGCGTTGTCGGTGGTCCGCCCCGAGGTGTCGGAGCGCGCGTAGTAGCCGCCCATGCTCAGGTTCTGGAAGAACGAGAAGGCGGCGTCAGCACCATACGCCACGTTGGCCTCGCCGGGCACCACCACCGACTGACTCCGTCGTGTCGCGATGACGCCGATGCTGCTCCGGCGCAGGATGTCGCGCTTCAGGCGCAGCACGGAGAACGTCGTGTCAGGAGTACCGGCCACCGCATCGGCCGTCGTCGAAATGTTCACGGCGCCGACACTGAGCGGGCCGACTTTTCCCGTGAGCCGCTCGCCAAACTCGATCGGCACCACTACCGCGCCTCGCGTTCCCTGTTCGAGCCCGATGCGACGGGTGTAGAACAGCTGCGGCGTATTGCTGCCGTTGCCGCCGCTGCCACTGCGGCCGAATTCGAAGATGCCGCGTCCCTCGAGGAAGAACTCGCGCTTCTCGGGAAACTGCAGGCTGAACCGCGTCAGGTTCACCTGCTGCTCGTCCACCTCCGCCTGCGCGAAGTCGGTGTTGTAGGTGAAATCGGCGGTGAGGTTGGCGGTAATGCCGTACTTGGCATCCACGCCGAACTCGCGGTTGAAACCGTTCGCGCTGGCCTGGGTGGTGGTGGTGTCGGTGGTGGAGCGCGCAATCCCGTACGGCTTGAGCCAGATGTTCCGGCTCGCCGTCGGCAGGTCGAGGCCGACCAGCGCCGCGTCGGCCGACACCCGCATCATGCCGTTCGAGCCGCCGATCACAATCGGCAGTGGGTTCAAGTGCAGCCATTCGTTCTTGCGCCGGATCGAGCGGCGCAGGTTGATGCCCCAGATCTGCGAGGGACCGGAGACGTAGCGCAGCGACTTGAACGGAATGGCCATCTCGATCGTCCAGCCGCCATCGAAGCGGCCGGTGCGGGCGTCCCACACCGGATTCCAGTCGGCGTTGTTGTTGCTCTCGTCGGTCATGTACGAGTCGGCGCGGGCGCCAAGCGGGTTGGCGTAGAAGAAGAACGCGTTGCGCCGATCGTGAAAGGTGTCGAAGGCGACGCCGAAGTGATCGTTCTGGCGCAGCTGACTCGTGTCGCGGCGCATCTCGTTGACGACCCACTTGTCGGGCGGCGCCGATTCCCAGACGCGCGCCGACACGTACACCTGCGTCGCGTCGTACGACACCCAGGCTTCGGTGCGTTCGGTGGGAGTGGCGTTGGCCAGTGGCAGTGTCTGAATGAAGTCGGTAATCGGCGTCACGTCTCGATAGAGCGCCTCGTCCAGGCGACCGTCCACACGGAGCGGCTCGGTGAGGTGCACGGCGCGGACGGTGGCGCTGCGCTTTTCGTCGCGGCTGAAGATCGGTTCGGCCGTAGCCGGTGCCGTCGTCGGTGCCGCTGGCTCTCCCGGTGCCTGCGCCGCTGCTGGCTGTGCGAATGACACCCAGGCCGCCAGCACGACGACCGCGGGAGCTATTCCCCGCGTCCGCGGCGAGCGACGGCAGTGTAAGTGCCACATGGCGCGACGGATTCTACAGCCGACTCGGGCCGACGCAGACGGCCATCGGTAAACGGCACGACTGACCGGGAAGTATGCTGTTCATATGTCTTCCTGGCCATCCGCTGTGTCGTTCGCGTCGCACCCGTTCTTCATCACCGCGCTCGTCACGCTCGCCTCGTTCAGCGGCGCCGTCACCTCCGCGCAGGGGCCGGGGCGTGGCGCCCAGACGCCTCTCCCTGCCGGACAGACCAACGACCCCTACCCACAGCCGATCGTCGCCAACGAAGGGATCATCACGGTGACGCTGCGCGAGTTCGCGGCGCTGCCGGATATCGACGGCGTGGCCGCTCGCGCCATGACCCTGGTGGACGAGCCATCGACCCGCCGCCTGTTCGTGTCTGACATGCGCGGTGTGCTCTACACCGTGAGCGCCGATGGCCGCGTGGTGGCGCCCTATCTCAACATCCGCGATCCGAAGTGGAGCGTCCCGGTGCAGTCGGCCGGTCGGGAACGTGGGTTACAGAGTTTCGTACTGCACCCGCAGTTCGCGCAGTCTGGTGCGCCGGGCTTCGGCAGGTTCTACACCTATCTCGACACCTCGAACATGACGCCGGTTCCAGACTTCACGACGCCGAGCCAGAACCCCACCCACGACCTCGTGCTGCTCGAATGGACGGCACGAACGCCGAGTGCGGCGGCCTACGACGGCGGCGCGCCTCGCGAGCTGATCCGCTGGCGCCAGCCCTTTGCCAATCACAACGGCGGCATGGTCACGTTCAATTCGACGGCGCGTCCAGGCACGCCCGACTTCGGACTGCTCTATATCGGCGTGGCCGATGGCGGGAGCGGCGGCGACCCCATGGGCAACGGACAGAATCTCGGTGCGGCGTTCGGCAAGATCCTGCGCATCGACCCGCTCGGCATGAACAGTCGCAACGGCAAGTACGGCATTCCCGCCTCGAATCCGTTCGTGTCGCGCGCCGGAGCGCTCCCGGAAATCTACGCGTACGGCGTCCGAAACTCTCAGCGCTTCGGTTGGGACTCCCGCACTGGCGCCATGTTCATGTCCGACATCGGCCAGAACATCGTCGAGGAGGTGAGTCCTGTCACCGCCGGCGCAAACCTCGGGTGGAACGCCTGGGAAGGCAACTACCGATTCGTGAGCACACGCGCCGTGGCGATCGAATCGCCGCGCAGCGACCCGAGCGTCACATACCCAATCGCCGAGTGGAGTCAGCTGGATCCGCTGATGCTCCCGAACACCTCCTCCGCATCGGTGGGCGTGGTGGTGTATCGGAATACCGCCGTGCCGCAGCTGAACGGACGTCTCATCTTCGGCGACATGCCGAGCGGCGAGATGTTCCACGTCAGCGCCGACCGGCTTCCCGGCGGAGGCCAGGATCCGATCCGCCGAATCCTGTTCGTGACCGCGCCGGGCGCGACGCCCCGCACCTACCTCCAGATCATTCAGGAGAAGAACGTCGCCCAGGGGAAGACGCCCGCCACGCGCGCCGACCTGCGGTTCGACATGACGTCCACCGGACAGATCTTCGTGTTGAACAAGGCCGATGGTGCCATTCGCGTGATCGAGCGGTAACCTGCAGGCGCCGTCGTTACGGCGCTTCGCTCAGTGACTTGAGCGTGTCGAGCGCCACCGGCCACTTCTCCTTCATGTACGACTCGAAGTCTGGCGCCACGTCGATGTCGATGCCAACCTCGGTGGAGCCGTTGACGTTCGTCAGCGTGTAGTTCTCGAACGCGAGTGCCCACTTACGGGCATCCTCGCTGTCGAAATCGTCGACGCCGTCCTGCACCTCGCCGAGGTGCTTGATCGAGATGAACTCGTGCAGCCGGTTATCGGCAATGACCGACGTCATCCCACGGCCGTCGGGCCCGAGAAACCGTATCTTGTCTCCTTTATTCCACGAACCTTCGTAGTAAGACCCTTCCATGAACGGGGCTGTCCACGCCTTGTACGATTCGGGACCGATAAGGGTGTTCCACACTTTCTCGCGTGGAGCGTTGATGGACTTGGAGAAATGAAGTCTCTTCATGCTTTCTACTCTACGATCTCAACAGGGCATTTCTGAGCTCAACGGGGTATCGCGCCTTCTTCAGCTCGAGGCGGCACTATAATCCCGCCGTGAAGCTACTGGCGCGGGTCATCGTATCGCGCCGCGCGGAGTGCTCAGGAATGACCGGCCGTCAGATCGGTCCGCAAGCGGTGTCCCGACTCCTCGTCGTGGCGTTGACATGTGGAGTCCTGACGTCCACGGCGGTCAACTCGCAGACGACCACGTCGAATCAACCCGCGTTCCAGACGAACGAGCAGTACGCGTACGTGCAGGTGGACGTCGGCGTCACCAATCGGGCTGGTGCCTTCGTGGGCGATTTTCAGGCCGACGACTTCGAGGTACTCGAAGACGGCCGCCGGCAGAAGGTGTCGAGCGTGACGCTGGTCGATCTGCCGATCGTGCGGAGCGTGCCAGCTATGGCGGCCCCGGTGTCAGCCGCGGTAGATGCAGCAGTCAGCACCAACGCGGCCGCACCCCAGGGACGGATCTACGCCCTGGTGCTCGACGACCTGCACGTGGACGCTCGCTGGACCGCTAAGGTCAAGGAACTGAGCCGTCGCTTCATCGACAGCCTGGCCGCGAACGACCAGGCCATGGTGCTACTGACCGGCGGCAGCGGCCAGGGCCGCCGATTGACGGCCAATCGCGAGGCACTGGCGGCGGCCATCGATCGGTTCATCGGACAGAAGCTTCCGTCGGCGAGTCTCGAAAGGAATGCTCTGAGGGCACGGGCCAGAGAGCTGTCGATTCCAATCGACACCGACGATCCGTTCGAAGGCGATCGGGTGCGCCATGCCCGTGCGTTCCTCGCCACCCTGCGCGAAACGGCGGCCTGGATGCGCAACATTCCTGGCCAGCGTAAGTCGATGATCGTCTTCAGCGAAGGCATCGACTATGACGTCTCCGACCTGGTCGGCACGACGGGCCGCATGACGTCGGCCGATCTCATTCTGGGCGATACGCGCGATATGGTCAGTGCGGCGAATCGTGCCAACGTCAGCCTCTACACGATCGACCCGCGTGGCCTCGCCCGCCAGGCCGACGAGACCATCGTCGGCAGCGTGTCCGGTGGGACGAGTGGCGCACAGGCGATGCGCAAGGAACTGCTGATGGCGCAGGACAGCCTGCGCCGCGTCGCGCAGGAAACGGGCGGCGCTACGCTGCTCAACTCGAACGATGCTGCGGCCCTGTTCGAGCAGGTGGTCAGCGAGAGCAGCCGCTACTATCTCCTGGCCTACGATGCGCCAGCCCATGAGAACGACGGCAGGTTTCATCGGATCGAGGTGCGCGTGAAGCGGCCGGGGATGACCGTGAGGTCGCGGTCCGGTTACGCATCACCGACTCGAGACGAGGCGGCTGCCGTTGCCGGCGCCGGATCATCGGCAGTATCGCCGGCGCTGCTTGGCGCGTTGCGCAATCCGCTGCCAATGTCAGCGTTCGACCTGCGTGTATTCACCGTGCCCTTCCGGGGCAGCGGTGCGCGCGCGAGCGTGCTCGTCGGGGTTGAAATGGCCGACGGCGCAGGGCCGTCGTTCATGGCCAACAGCGCCATCGAACTGGGCCTGGTGGCGATCGACGCTTCGGGGGCCGTGGCGACCGATCGCCGCGCGCTGTTCACACTCAATCTGCAGACCGAGAACCTGGAGCGTGCAAACGATTGGGGCATGCGGATGCTCGAGCGGATTGAACTCCAGGCCGGCTCATACGAACTGCGCGTTGCCGTCCGCGACGGCGCGACCGGTGCGGTGGCGTCTCTCACGCGCGCGATCGTGGTGCCAGATTTTACGCAACGGGCACCGCTCATGAGCGAGCCGCTATTGACGTCGCTCGCAAGCGAGCGACCGCTGACGTTGCGAGCCGACCAGGCGCTGGGAGCGGTGCTGTCGCTGCCGCCCTCGAGCGCCAGAACGTTTGAGCGAAGAGACGAACTGACCGCGCTCGTCGAGCTGTACACGAGCAGTGCGCTGGAACTCGCCTGCACGGTTGAGGATGAACTGGGCGCAGTGGTGTACGAAACCCGGGACGAAAGGGCGGGGCCAAAAGCCACCGACACCTACGTGGTGCGCATCCCGCTCGACGACTTCACGCCCGGCCGATACGTCCTCAAGCTCGAGGCACGAACCGCCGATCAACCACCCACCGAACGCCGAGTTGCCTTCGCCGTGACGGAGAACGTTCCATGAAGCTTCTCGCACCACTCCTCGTCGTGACGGCTGCCCTCGCCTGCTGGCCAGGCCACATCCTGGCGCAGGCGCCGCTCCTCGACGATGTGGTGAAGCGGGCGTCGGCGTACGTGGCGCAGTATCAGTCAGACTTCACGTCGGTGATCGCGGAAGAGAAGTACGTGCAGGATGTGCGGACCGCCTTCGGCAGCGTCCGCTCGAGCACGCGTTCCGCAACCGTCCCGCAGCACGCCGAGCTCATGTCGGACCTGGTGTTCGTGCAGACGCCCAGCGCCGACCGGTGGATGCAGTATCGAGATGTCTTTGCCGTGGACGGCAAGCCTGTGCGGGACAGAACCGAGCGGCTCATGAAGCTCCTCACTGACACGACCGCGTCGAACAGCGCACAGCTCGAGAGCATCACGCAGGAAAGCGCTCGCTTCAACATCGGGCCTGCTCGCCGCACGCTCAACATGCCGATGCTGGCGCTGCTGTTCCTCGATGCCGATCAGCTGCGACGCATGAAGTTCAGCCGCTTCAGCGCCGGCAGGGTCGACGCATTCGCGGGGACCATCCCGGCGGCGGACATCTGGGCCATCGAATTTCGCGAGGGGAAGAACGACACCTTGGTCCGTGGTGCCTACGACCGCGACATGCCGAGTCATGGGCGCTTCTGGGTCGACGTCAACAGCGGTGCGGTGCTCCGCTCCGAGATGATTGCCGAAGACCCGACCGTGAGCGGCCGTATCGAGGTGACGTATGCCTTTGACGACGTGCTGCAGATGCTGATGCCGCTCGAGATGCGGGAAACGCTGACCCTGCGGTCAGACAACACGCGGATCGAAGGACGCGCCAGCTACTCGCGCTTTCGAAAGTTCAGCGTCCAAACGGAAGAAACCGTTCCTGCCCCTCGCGGGGCTAGCCCGGCAGCGACAGCGCCCTGAGCGCGAACAGCCAGCCGGCCAGCGACACGAGCGCGCGAACCACGTTCAGTTGCGTCCATCGTGCGGCCATGGTTGACGCGCGACCGCTCACACCAGTCTGAGGCCGCAGGAGCCGTATCGCCGTCGGAATGAAATAGCCCAGTGTGGCGAGGCGCTCGACCAGCATGACAGCGGCAGCCACCAGCCACCACCAGTTGCGCGGTGTTGCCGCGTGCCACGCCAGTGCAAGGCTGGCGACGGTCAGCAGCGTCAACGGACCCGTGGCCACGAACGCCCAGAACCGTCGCCCCGGGTCGTCCGCCGCCATCGCCGCCGCATCAATCGAGACCACGCCATCCTTGCGCGGGAACCAGCGCGGGATGTTGATACGCATTTCGTAGAGCCCGGCGCCGACCGCCAGGCCGCTGACGATCACAAACAGCCACAGAATCGTTTCAGACATCGACCGCATCATCGCCGGACGGATGACCGTCCTGCGTGGCGGTTCGGCGGGTGCTGGCTACGGCCCGGTCGATGGTACGAGACGCCCGGTCGGTGTCCGTCGATCAGCGACCGCTCGCTCGTGGCTCGAGCTGTGTGGTCGTCACCGGACCCATGCCGAGGATCTCGACGATCACTTCTTCGTCTTTCGCCATGTCGTAGTGATGACCGCCCGGTGGCTCGTAGATGAAGGTGCCGGCCTTCACTGGCGTCATCTTGTCCGGATTGTAGGTGTCGGCATCTGGCCCCGTCGCCACATACCACGTGCCCTTGATGACGGTGATGTAGCGCGCCTCGTTGTGGAAGTGCGGGCGGCTGCCGGTGTTGGGCGCCCATGTGATGCGCGTGACGTAGATGCCCGGCTTGCTGGCATCGCCGACGATGGTCGCCGATCTGGCGGCGGCCTTGATTTCGTCCTGGGTGGCGATCA
>CADEEX010000047.1:0-4948 GCA_902826465.1 uncultured Acidobacteriota bacterium | reverse complement strand
CCTGCAGCATCGGCTCGAGCGGCAACAGCCAGCCGTCGCTCCCTGGGAGGGCGCATTTCAACCTGGCCGTGACGGTATCTACACCCCTGCTGACGTCTCCCGCCGCCACAGACAGCGCCGCGGCCGCCAGCGCAGACTCCACTGACGTGGGTGCGGCGCCGGTGGCCAGGTCTTCGACGGTGCCGTTCGCGAGTGCGAGCCCCGCCATCGCCATGTGATGATTCGGCCGCCTCGCGAGGCTGTGTTCGAACGCGACACGAGCCTCCGATAGATTGCCCTCACGCAGCCGGCACGCGCCGATCGCGCACCAGGCGTTGGCGCTCGATTCGCGGGCGTAGAGGTGCCCGCGCGCCTCCAGCGCGCGTTCCCGGTCGAACGCGGCAAGCGCATCGTCCGTTTCACCACACGCCAGGCACAACAATCCCTTGAGCCAGTGCAACGCGACAGGCGCAAATCGTTCCGACACGTCAGACTCGCCCGCTGCCGCCGCGAGCCCGGCATCCACTTCGCGCTCGGCCTGCCCGAGCGCGTTCCTGGCGACGAAGACGGTGGCGGCGAGCGCATGGGCCATCGGACAACCGGGCAGCAGCGCCAATACCTGATGCGCAGCCCGCAGTCGCTCGTTGCCCCACGTGCCGTACGACAGCCGCAACTGATGCCGCCAGTTGTACGGCTCGAGGGTGACGGCATGTCTGAGCGCTGCCACCGCGTCGTCTTTCTGGCCCGTTCGCTCGAGGACGAAGCCGAGCGTCGCGAATGCCTCGCCGTACTCCGCGTTCACGCGGCACGCGTCGCGGGCGTGAGTCGCCGCCACCCGCAAGGCATCGACGTCTGGCACGGCGTCAGCACGGCTCGCCTCGAACGTGAGCGCACAGGCGTTGGCGAGACCCACGTGCACCCGCGGGTCTGTCGGATGGTGTATCAGCAGCTGTTCGAAGGTGCGACGCGCGTCGGCGATGCGACGGCGCGAGAGCGTCTCGAGTGCGGCGCGCCCTTCGGTGAAGCTGCGGTGCGGGGCCAGTATGGCGTCGAGATCTGTCTCGTGTGCGGGAGCATCCGACCGCGTCACCACGCCGGTCAGGCGGTAGCCGAACCCATGCTCGGTGAGGATGGCGCAGGACGAGTCTGCGGAGGTCAGCGTGCGGCGAAGCCTGACCATGGCTTGCGACACGCTGTTGTCTTCGACAGCCACGTCTGGCCAGCCCACCTGCGCCAGTTGCTCTTTCGTCACGATCTCACCGGCGTGTGCGACCAGCATGTGCAGCAGGCGCACGCACCGCGCCGGAATCTTGACGACGGCCCCGTCGCGAAAGAGCTGTCCAGCCTGGATGTCGAGCCGAAACGGACCGAAGGTAAACCCGTGTGCGAGCGGCACGAGCAGATTCTACGAAGCGGTGGTTCAGATAGAACCGCCGCAACGCAGAAAGTGTGAAAGGGATTGAAGATTGTGTGAAAGGGGAATCAGAGCGGGGTGCCGCGCGGGCACCCCGCCCTCACTTACGACGCTTTTCGAATCACGTCGTCGGTCGTAGCAACCGAAGCTGGCGCCGGCTCAGGAGCCGGAACCGGCGACGGCTGTTCGGCAGGCGTCCCCTCCGTGGCCTCGCCGACGCGCCGTCCTTCGACGATGCGACGGCAATCCTGCCATGCGGGCATCACCACCGGATCGTCCCGGAAGGCGATGGCGACGATGCCATCGAGGTTGCGAACGGCTTCGAATCCGTCCGCAATCGCGGCTTTCACGCTGGCCTGGGCCGCCTTCGCACCGTAGCGTCCCGCCCGGCGGCCGCCGAGACGGGCCGCATAGGCATCGATGGCCGCCTTGAACGACGTCGCCCAGTCGGGCCCGAGCCCGCGCTGCACCAGTTCGTCCGAGAACGACGCTCCGGCCTCGAGGATCCGGTTCGCCGCCGCCAGCACCGCGGGATCGTTCCCGCGCCTCGGCATCTGCAGTGGGGCGACACCCGGTGTGCCGGCCCGTGCCAGATCCCGCGACGCGGTGACGATGTCCCGCATCCACCGCCGCAGCACGACGCGGGCGGAGGCGAGGTGATACCCCTCGTCCACCGCTTTCAGCCGTGCCGGCTCCTGCGCCTCGATCCGCGCAGCAGCCTGGGCGACCTTGCCAAACCATTGGCCGCCCTTTGACGATTCTGGAAACCGCACCAGATGAATCGTCCAGAACACACACACCCGAAGAAACATCTCGTACCGGACACGTTGCGACTTGGTCATGGTGACCTCTCTCTTTCTACTAGCGACGCGAGACATTCGCGCCGTCGCGCCGTGACTGATGCACGGCGTCGACGTGGGCATAGTCGCGCGGTGAGCGTGGCCAAGTCGTGATGGGAATTCTGAAAGTTTGTGAATATCCTTCTCGCCGGAGATGTGCCTGCCGTCGACCGCACTCACACCCTCATCGATCGCCAATCAACCGTCGCCGATCGAGCCGCTGCACTCCTCGCATGCACTTCAGCGGCGCCCGACTGCGTTTTCGAATCCGTTCAACGCCGATCGCGCATGCGCGTTCGCGGCACCGGCAACACCGATCGCACTGCATGCGTCGTCGCGCGTGGGTTCACCTCCGTCGATCGCAGCCTCGGCGTCGTCGCCGGCGCTTCATGCGCGCTCGATCGGACTCATCGCAGCCTCGAGCGCGCTTTCAAAACGACAGCCCGCGCATCCTGTTGATCCAGAATGCTTTAGCACCTCTCAATAAAGCACAGACAATCACCGAGACAGTGCCGACATTCCCCGCGGAAGCGCCGGCACTGTGGACGAAACCTCCGACACTGCACGCTGCGGCTGCGGCAATGCCGGCGAAAACGCCGACCACAACTGCGAGACTGCCGACGCTCGGCGCGACAGTTCAGACATTCGCGACTCGAGCGATGACACTGGCGAGAAGAGCATGGACTCTCCCGGCGAAAGTGCCGTTGATGGCCGCGCGAGCACGATCACTCGCCGCGAGAGTGCGGATAGTGCGGACGAGAGTGCCGACGATCGAGACGAAAGCGTGGACGCTGCCAGAGGCGCGACTGGGCCGAACGGCACGCTCCTGGTATCACTCTGATACCATTGTTGATGAGGAGCCATGCCATGCCCAACGTCCTCGTCAGAGACTTGGACGACGATGTCCTCGAGCAATTGAAAGCGGCGGCCAAGGCGAACGGCCGCTCGCTGCAGGCCGAAATTCATGACGCGCTACGCCGCGCCAACACCCGTCACCTGGCAGAGACGCGTCGCCTCTCGTCGAAGTGGCTGAAACGGCTCGGCCAGTCTGAGCACTCTGACAGTGCCGCCCTGATTCGAAAGGATCGCGACACGCGGTGAGCGCCTTTGTGGTCGACGCCAGCCTCGTAGTGAAGTGGTTCGTTCCCGAGGTCCATTCCGCCGCGGCGCAACGACGGCTCGAAAGAGCCTCACGACTACATCGCACCGGACCTGACTTTTCCTGAAGTCGGGAATGCGTTCTAGAAAAGAGTTCACAAGGGCGAGCTGCGGCCCGAGGACGCGCAGCAGCTGGTGAACGACCTGTCGACGATTGGTATCGAAATGGTTCCGATGCGGACGCTCATCTCAGACGCGCACGCGCTGGCACTGACGGCGGGAGTGACGGTATACGACGCGACCTATCTTGCGCTAGCCGTCCGCCTCGACACGCAGGTGGTGACCGGCGACGACCGTTTCGCCCGAAAGCTGGCGGAGCAGCCGATGCTCGCATCGCACATACGCTCTGTCACCGACTTCGCTAGTGAATGACGTCGTTTCGACATGAACCTCAGACGCCGCGGTGATACGGGAGCCACTAAATGCCGCCGTAGCGACGGACAAGGTCGGCAGCGTCGGGCTGTCCGGCGGCGTCGAGCCCGGTCGCCACGCCGTGCCGGTCGGCCTCGCTGCGATTCTGACTGACCTTCCACTTACCTTCGATGGACGCGATCACGATCTCGATGCCCACGATCCCTTTGAGATGGGCCTCGATATAGGCAGCGGGTGCGTCGGTCACCTGCCACGCATGCTCACGCGCCGCTTCGTGATCGTGAGTGAGCCGTTCGACCTGAGTCCGCAGCCACTCCGTGTCGTGAATGATGCGCACCGTGCCACGCGCCTGGACGGTCGCGTAGTTCCACGTCGGCACGACTTTGCCATGCTCTTGCTTCGATGCGTACCACGCCGGCGTGATGTAACTATCCGCTCCCTGGAACACCACGAGCGCGTCGGCACCGTCGATGGCTTGCCAATGGGTATTGGCGCGCGAACAGTGTGTCTGCAGCACGCCAAGACCCTCAGGTTCAGCATTGAGTGTGAACGGCAGCGGACTGGCCTCGGGCCTCGCGTCCACGGCTGTAATGAGCAGGCCCAGTGGGAACGCCTTGATCAGCGCGTGCTGCACCTCGAGGCGTGACTCGTTGAAAGATGGAGGGTTATACATGTGCCGCTGAGAAGATAGTAGCTGAACCGTTGCCGATCCGACTTTCGTGAGGAGTCGGGGCGGAGCTGGTGCCCCGCTCCGACTGAACGAAGCTACCTGACACGATCGGACCTACGCAGCAAATGGTGTCGGGAACAGCGCAAGTGATCGCGCGCGCGCGCCGCTGGACGCACCGCGTGGAGAGTGTGATCAGCTGTGAGGCCGGATTTAAACCGCCGGTTACCGTGCGGAGTGAGCCAGACGGGTGTGAAACGTCGGCCGGCTGATTGTTATCGACGCGATCGCCAGCGACTGGGATCCTGCCTGCCGTGCACGGCGACAACCTGGGGTTCGTGCAACCTTCAGGTGCAACCGTCTACCCGGCGACCTCGGATGGTTTCCGAAGAATCTTGTCCATCGATCTCCCCTTCGCCAACTCGTCGATCAACTTATCCAGATAACGAATCTCCCGCATCGTCGGCTCTTCGATGTCTTCGATGCGGACGCCGCAGATCATCCCCTTGATCGCAGCGC
>CADEEX010000046.1 GCA_902826465.1 uncultured Acidobacteriota bacterium | reverse complement strand
TGAACTGCCGGCCCCCCGCTTAGGAGGCGGGTGCTCTATCCGCTGAGCTACGGGCGCCTGAACGAATGAGTTTAGCAGAGCGCGATTACGGCCGTTTCCGATACAGCTCAAACGAGGGGCCCGGCCGCTCCAGGCTCCCAAGTCTGTTCAGGGGCAGGTAGAACGCGTCCTGCTGGTCGTAGAGGCGCCGGACGTCTTCATTGCCGGTCGGAAAGCGCCGCTCAAGTGTGTAGCCCTCCGCCAGCCGCCGCTCCAGCGGCGGCGGGACCGTACTGTAAAGCACCAGCGGCGAACGCTGCACGAGGATCCAATCCGGCGCCACCGGGTCGAACGCGTCCGCGCCGGCATCGTAGGTCACCCGCCGAATGTCCAGTGGGCGGCCGTCGACGCCGATCGGCGCGTGGCCGTAGCTCTCGCCCGTCTGCAGGAAGAACGAGCCGGACGGGACGGTGTCCACCAGCGCTCGCCCGACGACCACGCGATTGTCGGTGGACGCCAGCAGGCGATCGAGCTGGAGCGTGCTGTAGATCGCCGGCGTCGCGAACAGGATGGCCGCCGCGGCAACGGCGTAAGGCGAGGCCACCACGCGCCAGGTCGCCGAAAGGGCCCGCAGCAGCGAGACGAGGGTCCATGCCGCAGCCAGACACAGAAACGGGACCAGCGGTAACGCGTAGCGAGCGAACACACCGAAGCCGCGACCGGCGAACAGGTAGTAGGCCACCGGAAACGCGAAGACGACCAGTGACTGCCGACTTCGGGTGCCGACCAGCATCAGCAGTCCGCCGACACCGGCGACGAACACAGGCCACCCGACCGCCGCCGGCAGGACGACGCGCGCGTAGTACCACCAGCCGCGTCCGACGATGAGGCCGTTTCCACTGTCGAGCGTTGCCTGCACCGTGCTGATATCGGCGACGAAGCGCGACCAGTCGATGAGAATGTACGGCGACGTCCCGAAGAAGCCAATGCACAGGGCGGTCGAGTACGCGGCGCCTTCGAGCAGCAGAGAGACGACGCGGCGTCGGCTGCGCGACTCGTCCACCAGTCGAAGTGTCCACGCGGCAGCGAACGACACCGCCACCCCGAGGCCGTTGTACTTGGTCGATCCGGCGAGGCCACTCACCAGTCCCGCCACGACGGCAGGCCACACGCCCCCATCGTGCTGCCATTGAAGAATGCGCAGGACGGCGAGCACGATCAGCGCCGTCATCGGCACGTCAGAGACGCCGAAGTGCGAGTCGCGCACGTGCAGGAAGGCGACCGCCAGAAAGAACGCGCTGACCACACCGACCGTGGTATCGAACGCCCGACGTCCGACCGCGAAGATCCACCAGACGGTCATGACGCCGAACCATACCGAGAGCAACCGCGACAGATAGAAAAACGGCGCCAGACTCTGCCGGCGGCTTTCGGCAAAGGCGGCGAGTGACGCGTAGCCGGTGATGGGCCGTCCGACCACGGCGTAGAGCACATACGCCGCCGCCACCAGATACTGAAACAACGTCGGCCATTGAAAGAACGGCGGCCGCAGGTCGCCTGACAGGTAGCCGACGGCGGGTCCGGCAATCTGTGTCTCGTCCGGGCGCGCGGTGGCGGCCGGAAGGCCGAAGCCCACACCCCACAGCCGCACCACCAGCGCCAGCAGCATGATCGCCAGCATGGCGCGACGTGCGCCGGTCATACGCCGCCGACGTCCTGATACGTGACGGTGCCGTCGCTGGCGACGGTGGCCACCCAGGGCGACGCCGGATCGAGGCGGCCGCCCAGCAGCCGGAAGATGAACATGGCATCGGCGGTCGGCGGCAGCTCGAAGTCGAATCGCACGGCCCGCATTGGCATGCCGCGGTTGATGAGCACGCGCGAGGCGCCGACGAGTACGCGGTACTCGGGCATGCGGTTCATTGCCGCCGCATAGCGCACGCGGTCAGGCGCCGTGAACAGCACTGCCGCACAGATCGCCATCGCGACTCCGCTCGCGACGCGGGGCCAGGGTACCGCCGTCAATCCAAGCACAAGGATCAGCACGGCCGAAGGCATGAGCGACAGGTAGTAGTAGTGATCGAGGTCGTCGAGGAAGACGGCGTACCCGACCAGCGCCAGCACGAGGGGCACGATCGTGACGGACAACAGCGCGTAGTCCCGCCGATGGCGCCACATCGTCAGCAGGCCACACGCCACCAGCAACACGCCGGCAGAGGGCAGCGGCGACGGCATGAACTCGATGAAGTTGAACGCGCCGACGAGCCCGTGGATGCTCTTCGCCACTTCGGGTGCGGTGTGCCCCGTGAACACCTCCGTCACGCTGCGACTGACGGCGCCCATCGCGCGCGACCTGAATCCGGACTGCACCTGGAACCACAGGTACGGCAACTGTAGGGTCGCAATGACGGCCGTGACGATGCCGGCGTGGCGCCACAGCGTGGCCCGGCGGTTCGCTGTCAGGGGTTCGAACAGCACGATCGCCAGGACGCCGCAGACGACATAGATGGCTCCCGTGTACGCATGGACTGCCATCCATGCGACAGCGACCGTTGTGGCCACCTGCTTCCAGGTGCCTGCGTGCCAGCCAAGCAGCACCAGCGCGATCGCGAGCCGGGCCAGAATCGACCCGACCACCGGATTCCATAACACGGCCGCGAGCGACAGATCGAACGCGGCGGTCGCCAGCAGCATGATGACCGCGAGCGCGACCCAGACCGATTGCGTGCGACGCCAGATCGCCAGCAGCAGCACGGCGTCGACGGTCGACTGCAACGCGGCCTGACCGATGCCGCCGGCGTGCGGCAGGTTGTCAACCCACGGACCGACCGTGACGCGAACGAGCCAGAGGAGGCAGTAGAACGCCGGTCCGATCGTGTACCCCCCGACGTGCGTGGCCGGACCCGCCAGCGGCAAGTCCCAGAACGGGCCCTGGACGGCGTCCCAGTCGCGAATCTGATCGCGCAGCATCCAGAAATGCGTGCTCACTCCACGTACGCGCACGGCGAACGTGGCGACACCGGCGAGCAGGGCCAGTGCGATCGGGAGTGTGCTGGCGCGTGAGGCCGCGGCTGTGCGGTCCATCGAAGCGGATGCTAGTACTTGAGCACGCTATGCAGCCTGTGGCCAGCGAGCTTCTCGCGTCCGTTCAGATCGACGAGCTCAATCAGAAACGACAGCCCGTGTACGGTGCCGCCGATGCGCTCCACCAGTTCGGCCGCGGCGCGAGCGGTGCCGCCGGTGGCGAGCAGGTCGTCGACAATCAGCACCCGCTGTCCCTTCCCGACGGCGTCTTCGTGTATCTCGAGCGCGTCGGACCCGTACTCGAGCGCGTAGCTGGCGCGAGTGGTGGCTGACGGCAGCTTCCCTGGCTTTCGCACCGGAGCGAACCCGGCCTTCAGGCGGTCGGCGATCGCCGCACCGAAAATGAAACCGCGACTCTCGACGCCAACGACCATCTCGATGCCATCGTGCTTGAAGGGCTCGACGATGCTGTCGATTGCCGCTCGCAGGCCCGAGGGATCCTGCAGCAGTGTCGTGATGTCGTAGAACAGGATGCCAGGCTTGGGAAAGTCCGGCACGTGGCGAATTTTCGACTTCAGATCAATCATGAGGCCGTCAGTATATCGTCTGCGCTGTCTGGGTTCGTCGCACCACGACGAAGACGGTGGGCTGTCCTCTGGCGCGCCAGAGTAACTTGCCGGACGTGACCCACACCCCACTCCGCTTGTAGACCGCTTCGATCGGTGCCCCGGCCTGCGTCAGCAGCGCAAAGAGCTCCTCGGTCATCACACAATACGCCGGCGTCGGCGCCGCGAAGAAACGCCCGGCATCGTCGTCGCTGTCGAACATCGTGACCGGTCGCGATACGTAGAAGCGAAACGCCGGATTCCATCGGCTCAGGCGAAAGGTGCCGATCCGATCCGCCGGCCCCGCGTGCGCTTGCACCCACCTGGCGAGGTCCGGAATGACCTTGCCCTGTTCGAGCGCCGGCAGGACGAACACGATGACGCCCACGTAAAGAAGCGCGAGTGCGGTGAGCGCGAATGAGGGCGCGGCGGAGGGGCGCCGGTCCTGCCACACCGTCAACGCACCGAAGGCCATGATGCCGGCCGGGATCGTGAGAAACAGCGGCGGCAGGGCAAGACGCGTGGTCGCGAGAAAGGCCACGACGGCACCGGCCACCATGAGCACCGGGCCAAGCATGACGACGCCGATGTGCGAGGCGGGCCACTCCCTGGGATGTTCGCGAGCGTCGTGCCAGGCGCGCGCCGCAAGGAGGCACAGGGCGGGGGCCGCCGGGAAGACGTAGTGATCGAGCTTGAAGTGAGACGCGCTGAAGAACACCACGACGCCGGCCGCCCACGACCACAGCATGACGTCGAATCGATCGGTGCACGACGGCTGGCGTCGCTGGGCTGCGCGCAACTGGTCGACACCGCGGCCAACGACCAGTCCCGTCCACGGCAGGAATCCGACGACCAGGATCTGCAGATAGAACGACCATCCGGGTTGATTCGCGTAGAGCGGTGCCGAGAAGAGCCGAAGGTTCTCGTTCAGCACGTAGCCCTCGACAAAGGCGTCGCCGTGGCGCAGCCACATCACCACGAACCAGGGAGACGACAGTGCCACAATCGCCATCAGGCCAATCACCCAGTGCAGGCCGAACAGTCGTCGCCGCACCTCGGCGGATGCGATAGACGCCATCAGCAACGACACGCCACAGAGCGCCATCGCGACCGGCCCCTTGATGCACACAGCGGCCGCAATCCCGAGGTAGCCCACCGGTTCGAGCCATCGCTCCGTCCGCGCGCGGGTGACGCTGGGCCTCGGCGTCAACGGCGCGGGGTTGCCGCGGCCCATGGCCGCTCTCGCCAGACAGGCCACGCCGCCAAAGAGACAGAGCGTGAACGGCGCGTCAAGAATCGCGTAGCGGGCCAGACCGAAAAGTCCCGGGTTCACCGCCAGCAGAAGGGCGGCGAGCGCGCCGACGCGGCGGCTGGCGATGTGCTGCCCCACCCAGAACGTGACCGCAACGAGGAGGACGCCCGCGAGCGAGCCCGGCAGACGAGCGGCCGCTTCACCGAGGCCAACGATCTGAGCTGCGGCGCCTTGAAACCAGTGGAAGACGATGGGCTTGTCGAAAAACGGACGCTGGTTGTACGTCGGTGTCAGCCAGTCGCCCGACTCGAGCATCTCCTTGGTGGTCTCGGCGTAGTGCGCCTCGTCGGGATCCCAGAAGGTCGGGGTCCCGAGCCTCCAGAACAGGGCGATGTAGACGATGGCCGCGCACGCGGCGACGGCACGCAGCCGCTCGTTGGCGGCCAGAGCTCGGAACATGTCGAAGCGCGAGTGTACCCGGACCCGCGGCCTGCTGAACAGCAGACCAGTCCGTGGCCACTCATGCTGCTACCATCGAAGTTGCATGGTGTCGCCACGGCGCGTCGCGAAACGAGCCCTTCGATGGGGCTTCTACGTCTTCGCCGCCCTCGTGGTGCTCGTGGGCGCGGCGCTGGTCGCTCTCGAAACAGGCTGGGCCAAGAACCAGCTCCGTGCCTTGATCGTGCGGCAGGCCAATCAGTTCCTCACAGCGACGCTCGAGATTGACTCGCTCGGCGGCTCGCTGTTCCGCGGGTTGCACCTTGGTGGGGTGCGGGTGTCGCGGGACGGCCAGACGCTCGTCGGCATCGAGGCGATTGAGCTGAGCTATTCGATCCGCGAACTGTTTCAGCAAGGCACGGTCCTCCGTCGGGTGATCGTCACCCGTCCGGTGGTGGTGGCCGGGAAGCTGCCGGACGGCCGGTGGGAACTGGGCGCACTGGTCAGGCGCAATGCACAGCAGGGACAGCAACGAGGCCCCGGTCGACCGCTGCACATTCAATCGATAGAAGTCGTCGACGGAACCGTGTCGGTCACGACGCCGCTGACCCTCGGGATGGCGCATCTCCCGACGGAGTTCAGCGCGCTGAATGCCCGCCTGTCGTTCGACTATGTCCCCGTCACCTGGCGGCTCGACTTCGAGCGCGCGTCCTGGCTGGGCCGCTCCCCCACCTTCGACGTGAACGAGTTGTCCGGGACGATCCGCAACAGTCCCGAGGGATGGGCGTTCGACAACCTTCGTGTGCAGACGCCCCGCAGCCATGTCCTCGTTGCCGGTCTGCTCGACCGTCGCGTGACGCCGTCACAGCTCTCGCTCGACGTCAGGGCCGATCGCTTCGCGTTCAGTGAATGGGGCGGCGTGATCACGAGCGTGGCCACGATGGGTATCGAGGGGCCGTTCACCGCGGTGCTGCGGGGACCTGTGAAGCAGCTTGACACGACGCTCGATCTGGCGTCGAACGGTGGCGCCGTTGCCGGTCGTTTCACCATCGACACGACCTTGCCCGGCTGGCGTGCTGCCGGTCGCGTCGCCGTGCAACGGCTCGACCTGGCCAGGTGGCTCAGCAAGCCGGACGATGCCTCGGACATTTCCGGCGACGTCACGTTCGACGTCGGCATGCCCCCCGGCTCGCACTTTCCACGGGGCGCCTATGCGTTCGACGGCTCGCACGCGCGCTTCATGGCCTACGAGGCCGATGACGTCGTGGCGAGAGGACAGATCACGGACACCGAGGTCCGGATCGCCGAGGGCACGGCCACCGCCTATGGCGCGAATGTTCGGCTCGACGGAGGCACGATCGGCATCGACGCGCCGTTCCCGTTTGCGTTCACCGGTCTGGTCAACGGCATCGATCTCCGCCAGTTGCCGGCGAACGTGCCGGTGCCGCACGTCGAGAGCACGTTGTTCTTCGGCTACGACGTGCGCGGACAGTTCCGGCAGGCGTATCTGCAGGGACACGCGGCGTTCCACGAGTCGTCTTTTCTTGGCATCACCATCGGCGAGGGCGGTGTCGGCAGCATCGACACGCTGGCACAACCGTTCACCTACTCGGGCGACGCCGATCTTCGACACATTGAGTTGTCGCGTGTCGGTGCCGGCCTTGGTATCGCGTGGATGCAGGAGCCGCGCTATCAGGGGACGATCGACGGGCGATTCCACGTGGAGGGCGCAGGGTCCAGTGCGGCCACGATGCAGCTGACCGGCGGCGGCCGACTGACGAGCGCGTCGCTGTTCTCCGGACACCTGACGGACGCCGACGTCAGTATCGAAATCGCCGGTGGAACGCTGACCGGAGGCTACGACGGTCGCCTCGACCACATCAACCCCGCCCTGGCGATGAACGACCCGCAGTATCAGTCGGTGCTGACCGGCACCGGGCGTGGCCGTGTCACGGTGCGCGAACTGATGCGACGGGCGGTGTCGCTCGACGACTACACCATCGACGCCGCACTGTCGTTGACCGCGGGCAGCGAGGTGCGCGCCCTGCCGTTGGAACAGGGTGAAGTGATGGCGCGGCTCGTCGATAGCACGTTGACGCTGGACCGGCTCGAGGTGCGGGGGCCGGCCGTTGAAGCGATCGTCACGGGTGCGCTCGCCCTCGACGGGGTCCGCTCTTCGGCGCTGACCTACGACGTGCGTCGCGCGAACCTTCTCGATCTCAACGAGTTCCTGGGACGGCGCATCGAGGGAGAACTGGTCACCACCGGACGACTCTCCGGTCCCCTCGACCGCGTCCGCGTGAGTGGCGACGGCACGCTCTCTGGCGTCAAGGCCTCAGGTGTCCAGGCGCTGACGGCGACGCTGTCGTATGACGCGACGATACCGGCCGGGGCCGTGGACCACAGCGTGGTGTCCGCAGACGGCACGTTGACGTTCGTCGAAGCGTTCGGCCAGGAGTTCAGGGAAATCTCCGGCAAGGCCTCCTTCGCCGACGGGGTTGTCAGCACCGACGTTCGCGTGGTCCGGGCCGATGGACTGGCGGGGACACTGGCAGGAGAGGGCGTGGTGAACATCAGTGCGCGTGCGCTGTCGCTCAGCCGCGCAACGATTGCGCTCGGCCAATCGTCGTGGACCCTGCTCACGGGTCAGCTCAGGCCGCGGATCTCGTGGAACGAGCAGGGCATCGTGCTCGAACGCATTGCACTCGTCGACGCAGCCGGCGGCGTCGCCCGTCTCACCGCGGACGGCACGTGGTACCCCACCGGCGGCGGAGCGCTGCACGTGACGGCGATCGACGTGTCGATTGACGCGCTCTCGGCGGGCGCCGCCGCAGGAGGTCCGGCCCGCTACGGCGGAACGCTCAACGCCGATGCCGTCATAGGAGGCACGCGCGCCGTACCGACCGTGAACGGTTCGGTCTCGATCGTCGAAGGCCGTGTCTGGCGCACAGCGTTCGAGCAACTGGAAGGACGCATCGACTATGCCGAGGGCGACATCGTGCTCAACCTCAGGCTCGACCAGAGCCCAGGCGTCTGGCTGACAGCGGCCGGGCGCGTGCCGGCCGACGTTTTGACCCTTGGGAGGAAATCGGTTCGTCCCATGAGGGTCGAGGTGCGGTCGAGCCGCGTCGGACTCGGTCTCGTCGAGGGCTTGACCAACGTTGTACGCGACGTGAGTGGAGTGGCCGAGATCAACGTCAACGTGCTGGGTGTGCCAGGCGACCCGCATTTCGACGGACGCGTCGATATCGCCGATGCCGGCTTTCTGGTGACGGCGTCGGGCGCACGCTATCGCAATGGTCGGGTTGCGCTGCAGTTCGCTTCAGAAAAAGTGACGGTAGAAACCCTTCGCCTCGAGGATCGCGGTGGGCATCCCCTCGAAGTGACCGGCGCACTGGCGACTCACGAGCTTCGCGTGGGCGACTTGCAGATGGCCATCAAGGCCCGCGAGTTCGAGGTGCTGCGCAATGAGTTCGGGCAGATGGACATCGATGCTGACCTGAGCCTCCAGGGGCAGTTCGAAGCGCCGTTTCTCGACGGCCGCATCACGGTGCGCCGCGGCGAACTGCAGGTCGATTCCATTCTCGATCGGACGTTGTTCCGTCCGTACGCGACCACCGCGGCGCCGGCGCCCTCGGTGACGACGGACGCCATTGTGGTCCTCAATCCGTGGGAGCGCATGACGCTCGGCATCGAACTGCATGTGCCGGGCACACTGCGGCTGGTGGGCGACAACATCCAGGTGTCGCCAGGGACGCCGCTGGGCCTCGGCGCCATCAATCTGCGTGCGCTCGGCGACCTGTATTTCTACAAGGGCGCCGGACAACCGCTCTACCTCACCGGATCACTCGACTCGGTCACCGGCACCTACGCGTTTCAAGGCCGCCGCTTCGACCTCGATCCCGGCAGCTCCATCAACTTCCGTGGCGACTTCAACCCCGACATCTACGTGGGGGTGGAGCGCGTGATTTCTGGCGTGACGACCCGCGTGACCATCGCCGGTCTGCTGACCGAGCCGGCACTCCGACTGTCGAGTACGCCCCCGCTCGACCCGTCGGACATCCTCTCGCTCATCGTGTTCAACACCTCGACGAACGAGCTGAACGCCAGTCAGCAGCAGCAACTCGCCGGTCGGGCGGCCACAATCGCCGCCGGGTTTCTGGCCGCGCCGATTCTGACCGCGATTGAACAGTCGCTTGGGATCGATACGCTGGAGATTGCACCGGACACCACGGCGTCCGGTGGCACCAGGGTCACGATCGGCAACGAGATCGCGCCCGGGCTGGTGGCGCGTTTCAGTCGCCAGTTCGGCAACGATCAGTACGACGAAGCCACGCTCGAGTACTTCCTGTCGCGACTCTTCAGGTTGCGCGCGACGTTCTCGGACGCCAGCTCGCTCGGCACCCGCTCGCCGTTTCGACGGGTCGAGCGCGCCGGTATCGACTTCCTGGTGTTCTTCAGTTTCTGACGCCTTTCAGGGCGCACCTCAGCGTGCGAACGCGTCAGCCAGTAGCTGGTAGGAGCGCTTCCGGGCCCGGTGGTCGTGGGTAATGGTGACGACCAACACTTCCTCTGCGCCGTACTCGGCGGCGACGGCTTCGATGCCGGCGCGCACTGCCTGCGGATCGCCGATGAACGCACGGCGTCGTTGCGCGAACACCTGCAGCGTTTCCGGCCGGTGCTCGATCAGGTGCAGCGCCACGTCCACGGGGGGAATCGGCATGGGTTGCCCGCCGAGAAACTGCAGGAACGCGACGCGCGCGCTCGACGCCAGTCGTTCGGCGTCGGCCGTGGTCTCCGCCACGAGCGCCCACACCGCGACGGCCACCTGTGGTGTGCCGAGCGTGCGGCTCGCCGCGAAGTCGCGCCGGTACTGCTGCGCCATGTGTGCCCCGGTGGGACTGATGAAGTCGGCAAAGGCATACGGCAGGCCACGCTCGGCGGCCCAGATCGCGCTCTGCGGCGACGAGCCGAGCAGCCACACCGGTGGACTCGCCGCTGACGGCCGCATCAGGCGGGCGAAGCGGTGTGACGCCGGCAGACCGTCGCGGACATAGCCGAGCAGCTCGCCGAGCTGTTCCGGAAAATCGTCGGGCGCAGCCTGACGCCGATCCCGCTGCAGCGCGAAGGCGGTGAGCGGATCGGTGCCCGCCGCGCGACCCACGGCGAGGTCGATGCGCCCAGGGAACAGCGCACTCAGCATCGTGAACGTCTCGGCGACCTTGAGCGGACTGTAGTGCGGCAGCATCACGCCACCGCTGCCGACGCGAATGCGTTCGGTGGCGGCGGCGATCTGCCCAATCAGAATCTCGGGCGTCGTGCCCGCGAGCATCGGCGTGCCGTGATGTTCCGCCACCCAGAAGCGGGCGTACCCGTGCTGCTCGCCACACTGCGCGAGGTCGACGGAATTCCGAAGGGCGTCAGCGACCGTGCTGCCTTCGGCGATGGGAGACTGGTCAAGGATGCTGAGGGTCAGTGACATCAGGATTCACGTTCAGAACGAGGCAATCGCATACGGAAGGTCGCGCCCTTCCCGGCGCCCTCACTTTCGGCGCTCACCGTGCCGCCATGAAGCTCGACGATGTGTCTGACGATGGCCAGCCCGAGCCCGAGGCCCATGTGCACGCGCGTCAGACCGGTCTCGCCCTGCCGGAAACGCTCGAAGATGAACGGCAGCACGTCTGGCTCAATGCCCTGCCCCGTATCAGCAACGGCGATCTCCATCTGGTCGCCCTGCTGAACGGCGGACACGGCGACGGTGCCCCCGGGCGGCGTGAACTTCACGCCGTTCGACAGCAGGTTCGACACCGCCTGCTGCAGTCGCATCGCGTCGCCGGGGATGCGGCACGTGCCGCAGTGAATCGTCAGCGCAATCTCCTTCTCCGCCGCAAGCGGACGCACGCTATCCACGGCATCGTCGATCACCGACACCAGGTCGGCCACGCCGAGCTCGACCCCGAAGTTGCCGGTGACGATGCGTGACACATCGAGAAGGTCCTCGATGAGTCGCTGCTGTGCCGCGGCATTGCGCTCGATGGCGTCGAGCGCCGCCTTGACACGTTCGGGCTGTACGACGCCCTTCTGAAGCATCTGGGTCCATCCCATCACGGCATTGATCGGTGTGCGCAACTCGTGCGAGAGCGTCGCCAGGAAGTCGTCCTTCATCCTGTTGACCTCGCGCGCTTCGAACAGCAGGGCGGCGCGCTCCTGCTCCAGCCGTTTGCGATCGGAGATGTCCATGGTGACGCCGCGCATGCCGATCGGCTGGCCACGGTGGTCGAGGATCACACGCGACTGTGCCTCGACCCAGATCGACGCGCCCTGCCTGGTGACCCAGCGGAACTCGCTGATGCCGCCGGCACCGCTCGCGAAGATGGCGGCGGCCTCGGCGGCCGCCCGTTCGCGATCGTCGGGATGGACGATCGACAACCAGAAGTTGGGCGTGGTTGTCCACATCGACGGCTCGTAGCCGAGCATCGGCGTCACGTAATCGCTGACGAAGTCGACGCGCTGACTCGTCTTGTCTGGCTGCCCGTACGCCTCCCAGACCACGCCCGGGAGATTGGAGACCAGGGCGGCGACGCGTTGTCGCTCTCTGACGACGGCGTCGGCATGGGCCTGGGCCAGCGCGGCATTGTGATGCTCGGCCTCGGCCGCCACCTGCAGCGATGAGTTCAGCCACGAGATGGCGAGGCCGGTGAGCAGGAACAGCCCGAGCGACACGAAGTCGGACACCGCCGTCAGCACGAAGGTCCCGAGGGGCGCCAGGAAGAAATAGTCGGCCGCCAGTCCGGCCAGGATCGTCGCCGCGACTCCCGGCCCGAAGCCCCCATACCAGCCGGCGAGCAGGATCGCCGGAAAGAACTGGAGGTAGGGGACGCTGCGCCCTAGCCAGGGCGTCAGCGGCTGGCGGATGATCAGCGCGGCCGCGACCAGGGTCACGGCGACGACCATTCCTTTCCAGATGCTGCGCGACACGGCTGCCAGCATTTTATTGCTAGACTTCAGACATCCTGTTACCTCTGTCGTGCGTAGAGTCTGTGTGGGTCCTCTGCGCCGTCCTGTCAGCCACCGACAGCGTTGCCCTCGACCATGGAGCGCTCGAACGCATGGTCACTGGTGACCACGATGCGCTTGGCGAGCTCTACGATCGCCACGGCCGCACGGTCTACTCGCTGGCGCTGCGGGTGTTGCGCGATCAGGGCGACGCCGAAGATATCGTGCAGGAGGTGTTCTCGCAGGTCTGGCGCCAGGCTGGCAAGTACGACCGCGGCCGTGGTTCCGTGATCGCGTGGTTGCTCACGCTGACACGGAGCCGTGCCATCGACCGGCTGCGCGGTCGAAAGTCACGGCCCGAACCGATCGGTGACGAGAGTCTGTTGAGCGATCTGGCAGCCGGCGGACCGTCGGCCGACGAGCAACTGACCTGGGCCGGCCACGCGACGCGGATCCGCACCGCGCTCGACGGCATTTCGACCCTGCAGCGCGCGGCGATCGAGCTGGCATTCTTCGAAGGGCTGACACACGCGGAGATCGCCGAGCGCCTCGAGTTGCCGCTCGGTACAGTGAAGACGCGGATTCGTCAGGGACTGCTGACGTTGCGCGATCGGCTGGCGGGGGCTCATTGATGAGCGACCACACGATGGAACACGACCGACTGCGCGAATCGACCGCGCTCTATGTTCTCGAGGCGCTCGACGAACTCGAGCGCGCCGAGTTCGAGCGTCACCTGGCGACGTGTGCCGACTGCGCCGAGGAGGTCAGGTCGCTGCGCACGGTCGCCGGGGCATTGCCGCTGTCTGTGCCGCAGGTCGATCCTCCGTTCGCCCTGCGCTCGCGCATCCTGGCGGCCGCTGGTGCGCAGGCGAAGAAGTCGCCGACGGTGGTGGCCATGCCGTCTGCCCCCAGCTCCTCCAGCCGTCTGTCGCGTGCCGGCTGGTTGAGTGCGGCCGCGCTGCTGGTGCTGTCGGCAGGACTGGGCGTCTATTCGTGGTCACTCGGGCAGCAGATTGTCGGTCTTCGTGAGCGCCTGACCGACGTCATCGCTCAGCTCGATCGCAGCCAGGAGGAGACCGCGGTCGCCGTGCGCACGGCGTCGGCCACGCAAACCCGCCTGACGGTGTTGCTCGCGCCAGACATGCGGCAGGTGGACCTCGAGGGGCAGCCCGCGGCGCCGCGCGCTTCGGGACGTGCGTTCTGGAGCCGTTCCCGCGGCCTCGTGTTCACGGCCTCGAATCTGCCGCCGCTGCCCCGTGGACGCACCTATCAGCTGTGGATGGTGAGCGCCGACGCGCCGGTCAGCGCTGGCGTGCTGTCTCCCGATCAATCAGGCGGCGTCGCGGAAACGTTCAGCACGCCCACAGATGTGCCCGCGCCCGTCGCGATTGCATTGACGATCGAACCCGAGGGCGGGTTGCCGGCGCCAACCGGCGACAAGTACCTCGTCGGACTCACGCACTAGCGCACGGCGTCTCATCGCCGCGCGCCCCGTCACGGTGGCAGGGGCACGCCGGGCTGACGCCACGCGACGAAGCCTTCCTACGAAGCGGTTCTGACGCGGAACGCGGTGCTCCACGGGTCGACGACGTCCCATCCGTGCTCGTGCGGCGACACAGGGGCGCCCGCACGCGTTGCGTTGCCGACCACGTCCTTCACATCCGTGTCACTCGGCATCAGCAGGTCCCACGAGAGTAAACCGGCTTCGTCCGCGCCCCTTGACGGGACCGCGCCTGCCCACGTGTTCGTGCCGAGGTGATGGTGGTAACCGCCGGCGGCGAGAAACAGCGCGCCCGGGTAACTCCACACCATGCGATCGAATCCAATCGCCTCGTGGTAGAAGGCGCTGGCCCGATCGAGATCGCCGACGTGCAGATGCATGTGTCCCAGCACCGTTCCTGACGGAAGCCCTGTGAACTCGAGGCCCCGGCCCGCCTCGCTGAGGCCCCTGGCATCGAGCCGCTCGGTCGTCATGTAGAGTTCGTCGCCCTGCATCCGCCACTCACTCTTCGGCCGATCGCGATATACCTCGATCCCGAGCCCATCCGGATCCTGCAGGTACAGCGCTTCGCTGACGGCGTGATCCGCTGACGCCATCGGCGCACGCGTCGTTGCGAGGTGGGACAGAAAACGTCCGAGCGAGGCGCGATCCGGTACCAGGATGGCGAAATGGAACAGGCCCAGACGGGGGCCGCGGGCGGGAACGACGCCGGAACGGGTTTCGAGCGTCAGGAGCGAATCGATATGGCCCGCTGGTGCCAGCGCGGCCGAGTCAGACGTGCGCGATAGCAGTTGCAGACCGATGACGCGCTGGTAGTAGTCGACCGAGCGCCCCAGATCGCTGACGAGCAATCGTACGGCGCCCAGTCGCGTGGCATCCGGCAGGCGGTATCCGCTTGGCCGGACACCGTGGGTGGTCACCGAGGCCGCCCGCGGAACGCCGAGGGGCGGCGGCTCGTGCGGCTCGGCGCGTGAGTACCCCGCGCGGCGGGCGGACCGGATTTCGCCGGCTGTCCGCCCTGCGACGAGGAATCACGGCGCGGTCGTGGCTGATTGTGCGTCCGGCCCGACGGGCTGTGATGCGCGTGACCCTGCCGCCGTGGTCGGTCGCCGTGCCCGTGCGCTTCGGCCGGTGGCTTCTGCGCGGTGTAGTCGAAGTCGGGGACGGTCACTCGCGGCAGACGGCGGTCGATGGCCTTCTCGATGGCCCTGAGACTCTCTTCCTCGTCCTGCGACACCATCGTGAACGCCGCCCCGGTGGCTTCGGCGCGTGCGGTACGGCCGACGCGATGGACGTAGTCCTCCGGCGCCGCCGGTACGTCGAAGTTAATCACGTGACCGAGCGCCGTCACGTCGATCCCGCGCGCGGCGATGTCGGTCGCAACCAGCACGCGGTACTTGCCGCTCTTGAATCCAGACAGGGCTTCGGTGCGCTGCGCCTGCGATCGGTTGCCGTGAATGCGCTCGACCTTCAGATTGCGCGTCGCCAGGAACCTGGCGACGCGATCGGCACGGTGCTTGGTGCGCGTGAAGACCAGCGCGTCCTGCACCTCGCCCTGTTCGAGCAGATGCGCCAGCAGTCCGGCCTTCAAGTGCTGCGCCACCGGGTAGATCGCCTGCGTGATGCCGACGGCTGGTCCGGTCGAGCGTGCCTGATTGATGAGCACGGGATCGCGCAGCATTTCGCGTGCAAGGGCGGCAATCGGCGGCGGCATGGTGGCGCTGAAGAACAGAGTCTGACGGTTGGTCGGCAGGTGCCGCAGCACACGTCGGATGTCGGGCAGGAAGCCCATGTCGAGCATGCGGTCCGCTTCGTCGAGCACCAGCACGCTGAGGCCCGGAAGCTTCGCGTACGGCGCCTTGAAATGATCGAGCAGGCGTCCTGGCGTGGCGACGATGACGTCGATGCCGCGGCGAAATGCGTGCTCCTGCGGACCCATGCCGACGCCGCCAAAGACGGCCGCCGCGCCAATCGGCGTGTGCACACCGAGGGCGTCGAGGTCTTCCACGATCTGTGCGGCGAGTTCGCGCGTGGGGGTCAGTACGAGAGCGCGAGTCGTGCCGCGGGGCTGGCCGATCAAGCGGTGCAGAATCGGCAGCAGGAACGCGGCGGTTTTGCCGCTGCCTGTGGCTGCCGTGGCCAGCAGGTCGCGCCCTGCGAGCACGGGTGGAATCGCTTCGGCCTGGATCGGCGTCGGCCTGGTGAATCCGAGGTCCTTGATGCCGCGGGCGAGAGAGGGATGGAGTGAGAACTGCGAGAAAGGCACGTGCAGGAACTACTTTCGATAACGGGTGAGAGAGGCGCCCCCTGGGGGGCGCCCGTGAAACGGTGTTACGCGACGCGCTCGGTGCGCGCGCGGACGGGGTACTGAAGGTCTGGCATCGGCTGCGCGACGAAGATGCGCCGCACGGCGGTCGCAATCCATCGCGCATACCGCGCCGAACGGGCGACGCGGGCGCTGTCGGTGGCGATGCCGGTGTTGGCGTACATCTGCCGGTACAGCTTGGAAATCATCACGAACGCAAAGCGCGCCTTGAAGCTCTTGACGACGTGGGCGCGTTCCCAGACGTTCTTCCAGCTGTAGAAGCGATCCCACGCCTCCTGCGTCCTCACCCGGATCTCCTCGATCGACATCGTCGGGTGCGGCGTGTAGAGCTTTGGTCGCTTGTGCTGCGGAATCAGCCAGTGCTGCGTCACCGGCACGCCGTCGATCTTGTTGTTCTGATGCTCCGGCTCCGCGGCCCATTTTTCGAAGTCGAGCGTGCCTGGGAACGGCGTGAGCAACACGAACTGCGCGAAAGTGACGTTGGCCTTCTGCGCCAGATCGACCGTCGCCTTGAAGGTGTCTTCGCGGTCGCTCGGCAGGCCGAAGATGAACGAGCCGAGCACGTGCACACCGTGGTGGCGGAACGCCTGGAGGCGATCGACAAGTGCGTCGCCGGCCAGGTTGAAGCCCTTGTAGACCTCTTTGAGTCCCTCTTCGGTGACCGACTCGACGCCAACAAGCGCGCCCTTGATGCGCGCTTTGCGCATGGCCTCCAGGAAGTCGGGATCTTCGGCCGCTTCCATGGTGATCTGCGTGAAGAAGATCATGTCCTCTGGCAGTTGCGCCAGCAGTTCCATCAGTTCGAAGCGCTCCTGTCGGAGTTCCTCCAACTCGTGCAGGCGTGTCTTGTCTTTGCGACGCCGGGCCATGGCCAGGTCTTCCAGCGAGACCGGGTAGAAGTTGTCGTCGGCCAGCGCGATGAAGCGGAAGCCCAGGCGTCGAAGGTCGACGATTTCCTGCACGACGCGGTCGACGCCACGCTGGCGCGGTTCCTGACCGTCTGTGCGCCACACCGAGCAGAACGAGCAGTGCTTCGGACAGCCGCGCACCGTCTGCACCGACGCCCACATATAGCGGTCTTTCGGCAGCAGATCCCAGCGGGCCGACTTGAAGTTCTCGCCGGACACGCGGCCGCCGTCGTACAGCGTCTGCGGCTTCCCGGCGAAGCAGTCGCGCACGATGTCCTTCCACACGAGGTCGCCGTCGCCCTTGACGACCGCGTGGGCCGATCCGTGCTGCAGGACCTCTTCGGGAAACAACGTGGCGTGAATGCCGCCGTAGACGACCCACGCGCCGCGTTCGCGCGCAATCTTCCCGATTTCATAGCCGCGCCGGGCATTGCCCGTATGAATGCCGATGCCGACCACGTCACCAGACTTGATGGTCGTTTCGTCGATCATCTCCAGGGATTCGTCGACGATGATGGGGTCGCCCCACTCGGTGCCTGTGGCAGCGGCGAGGACGTAGAGCCAGCGAGGTGTGATGACGGCCACGCCAAACGCGACGTGGCTCGGATTGACGAGATGAACGCGCGCGCTCACAGCTGCCTCATTTAGTCTTCTTTGCTCCGACGGCGCGAACATTCTGCGCCCGGGGACCGCTAATGGAATCGTCGAGGAGATCGAACGAGACCTCGTCGCCGACGTTGAGATCGAAGAACTTGCCTTGGAAATCCGACTTGTGAAAGAACACGTCACCGCGTGACGCGCTGATGATGCCACTGCCCTGGCCGCGCGTGAGCGCCTTGACCTTGCCACGGGTCTGTTTACCCGTAGACACAGGACGAGCAGGACCAACGTTAGACGTTGTACGAGACCGCATCGGCTGCCCTTTCAG
>CADEEX010000045.1 GCA_902826465.1 uncultured Acidobacteriota bacterium | reverse complement strand
GCACCGGCCCATCCCGCGTCGCTCTCGATTCGACGTGCGGCATCCGCCGCGCGCTCGGGCTTTGCGAGCAGGAACTCCAGCAACGCGATGCGTCTCACGACACCATTATCGCTGCTCACCTCCTGTTGGGGAACGGCCAGCCGGCCCTGACCATTTCCGCGTTGGCGTTCAGGGCCGGTGCGCACATCCCCGGGTTCGCCAGACGCGGCGAGATCTGACGCGCGCGGCGGAGTTACGGCATAGAATGTCTGGGCGCGAACGGCGCCTCAGAGGTGAAAGGACAGCACATGTCACGTGTTCGGTTCTTCTTGGCAGGTAGTGCGATGGCGGTGGCGATGGTGGGTGGGCTAGCGACGGGAGCACTCCGTGCGCAGACGCCTGGGCAGGAAGGATCGGCACCGGCGGCGGTGGCGGGAGTTGGAGACGTCGCTCGCGGCGCCTACATTGTCGAATCAGTGGCGCAGTGCGGACGTTGCCATACGCCGGTCACGAGCACTGGCGAACGCGACCGTTCGCGCTGGCTGGCAGGCGGACCGCTCGATGTGGCGCCGACGATTGCCCGAGAGAACTGGGCCATGGCGGCCCCCCGCATTGCCGGCACGCCTCCAGGGACCGACGAGCAGTTCGTGCACCTGATGATGACCGGCATTTCGCGCACAGGACGTGCCCCGCTGCGCCCCATGCCGCAGTTCAAGATGACTCGCGAAGATGCCGATTCTGTGCTTGCCTACCTGAAGTCGCTCGGCGGCCGCGAGCGCAGTATCCACAACTAAGCGTACCAGTCGATCGGCGAGGATGCGTCCGCGTCCTTGCCGTCGTTCCCCCGCCAGATTCCTCTCGAGCTTAGTCCGTCAGATCTGCTCCCTCGCCGCGATGGCCTGCCGGTTGCAACGGTGACGCAAAGAAGCGTCGGCGCTGAGCTGCCGCATGCCAGTGAGGGATCTATGGCTGCCCGCTACCTCTTCAACGCTTTCGTGCTGGCCAGTTCTTGCATCACGGCGGATTCTCTGGCCGCTGGGCCGATGCAGCACGCGACCCAGTCGCCTGCTGTGGCGCCACAGCCGGTGAAGAAAAATGATGCGCCCGTGAATGCGGACGCTGCAGCACTCGCAGATTTCAAGAAGCGCGTCGACGACTACGTCGCACTGCACCGCAGGGTCGCGAAGAGAGTGCCTCCGTTGAAGGAGACCAACAATCCTGCAGAGATCACACACGCTCAGGCAGCGCTGGAGCAGGCGCTCAGCGCGGCTCGTGCCACCGCGAAGCCAGGCGACCTCTTTACGCCGGCGGTCCGCACCGCATTTCGCAAAGTGCTCATTCCAGAAATGAAGGGCGAAGACGGCCACGACACCAAAGCGGTGATGAAAGATGATGCGCCGACGACGGTGCCGCTGAAGGTCAACGCCAAGTATCCGGAGAGCGCGACCCGGCCGACCGTGCCGGCCGCAGTGCTCATGAACCTGCCGAAGCTGCCGGAAGAAGTCGAGTATCGATTCATCGAGAAACACCTCATCCTGCTCGACGCCGAGGCCGGGATGGTCATTGACTTCATTCCAAATGCCATCAAGTAGCGCCCTCAGGAGGGTAGCCATGCGTCGTCTGTTGATTGCGTCCATCGCCACCGCCGTCGTGTCGTCGGCGGTGCTGGCGCAGGAGGTGCGCCTGCCGTTGAAGGAGGGGTCGATCCGCTTCGCCGTGATCGGCGACAGCGGCACCGGCGACGGCCATCAGTTGCGTGTCGGAAAGCAGCTGGCCGCGCAGCGTGCCCGCGTGCCGTTCGACCTCGTGCTGATGACGGGAGACAACCTGTACGGCATGGAACGCGCGCGCGACTACGAGAAGAAATTTACAATTCCTTACAAGCCACTCCTTGATGCCGGCGTGAAGTTCTACGCGTCTCTCGGGAATCACGACGACACCAACCAACGGCTCTACAAGCCGTTCAATATGGGCGGCGAGCGTTACTACACATTCAAGCCGGACAGGTCGAGCGTCCGCTTCTTCGCACTCGACAGCAACTACATTGACGACAAGCAAATCGCATGGCTCGAGAAGGAACTGGCGGCAAGTGGCTCGGACTGGAAGGTGATGTTCTTTCACCATCCGCTCTATTCGTCGGGCGGGACACACGGCTCGGCCGACCTGCAGCGCGAGAAGCTCGAACCGATCTTCGTCAAGCATGGCGTCAACCTGGTCATCGCCGGGCATGAGCACTTTTACGAGCGCGTGAAGCCACAGAAGGGAATCGCCTACTTTACGCTTGGGAGTTCAGCAAAGCTCCGCAAGGGTGACTTGAAGCGCTCCGCGCTGACAGAGAAAGGATGGGACGACGGCTACGGCTTCATGCTGATGGAGATCGCCGGCGACGATCTCTACTTCGAGGTCTTGTCCGACACGGCGCAGCTCATCGACTCAGGCGTCGTGCACCGCACCGGAAAGGTCGCGCCGACACCCGGCCGCAGCTCGCAGCCCGTCGTGGCCACTAAGCCAGCATCGGTGCCATGAGCGCTTTTGCGCTGGCGCCGTAGGCCGAGCTGAGTCGGCGCCGGTAGTAACTTGCGGGCGGCGTGTCGCACGGAAGTGTCCCGTCGGCATCGACGACGTCGGTCATCAGCAGTCGATCGACCCCGGTGAGGGCGAGAACGCGGCGCACGCGCGCGCTCGCTGAAGCGAGCTGGACGCGGCCGCCGTGCTGCCGTACGCGCTGCTGGAGATCGACAAGCGTGCCGACGCCGGCGGCGTCGATCTGATTGACGCCGCAGAGGTCGAGCGTCAGGATCCGGCCTGTCGCCCGTGCCACCGCCCGCCGCCAGGCGCGGGCTTCGGTGCCAGCCCCCAGCACCAGCCGGCCGCGCACCCGTGCATACGCGCCCTGCGTGTCCGGTGTTACCACGAGCTGGAACGCCGGTAATTCGTTCAACATTCAGTCCTCCTCCTGGGGTCGAGCGTCTGCCCGCGACAGCTGACCCGGCGCATAGGCAAACGCGACAATCTCTTCCGCACACCGCAACGGCGCCTCCCGATGCAGTGCCCCGGTGCTGCCCCGGAGCCGCAACGTCGGCACCGTGACATCGCCCGAGTCGTCCCGCCGCTGAGGCGGGTCGACGAGCACCAGACCCGCCACCAGACGTCGCTCGTCGATGGCGAGCCGCCGGGCCACCGAACCGGCCAGGGCGTACCCAACAACGACGGCCGCGGGGATCTGGAACACCGCCATGAATTCGCGCACCTCCCGCGTGCATGCGTTTATTGTTCTGTCGGCGTCGGACCAACCCGGCGCGTCAGTACCGCTCAGCGTCACGCGGACGGCCCGGATGGCCGACGGCAAATGCGCCAGAAGGGCGTCGAACGACTCCGCGGGTTCGGAGGTGTCGTGCAGCAGGAGCACGGGCACGCCCGATGCGTGCCCGCGCGCTTCGTACTCCAGTCTCGATCCGCCGGGTAGCACGACGGACTGCCGCATCAGTCCCGCCCGGTTGTCTGGTTGCCCCGCGGACTCGCGAGTGGCTCGCTCAGAATGCGCGACGAGGTGAGCGTGACGTCGGCCCGCGCCCAGGCGCGCCGGAATCGCTCGCGCACCTCCTCGGCGTCGGCGTGGCGCCCTTGCTGCTCGAGGCTCTGCGCGAGGCCGAACAGCGACCAGCCGTTCTCACGGAACGTGGTCAGTTCCTCGCGATACGCCACCTCGGCCTCTGCGGCGCGACCAGCCTCAATCAGCAGCGCACCGAGCACATGACGCACGGGCTGATGCCAGAGCGGTGGTTCCGCGTAGGGGAAGCCATCTTCGATGCTCTTCGCTTCTTCGACGACCCGCACGGCGTCGTCGAGGCGCCCGCGCCGGGCCAGCAGTTCACCGGCGACGACTCGCGATGCGATGTTCAGATTCGCCTCGAGGGGCGATCCGTTCAGGGCGCCGGCGAATGCGTCGTGCGCGAGCGTCTTCTTCAGGGCCGCAAGTTCGGCGTCGGCGCGATCGAGCTGACGCCGAGCCACGAACGCCAGCGCCCGTCCGTAGTGCCAGATGCCGGTCGCATATGGATCGCTGGCCGGCGGCGCCGGTTCGGTCAGCATGTCTTTCCATTGACCGAACCGCACGTAGGCGAGCATCGGTGTCACCGGAAAATCGACGTTCCAGGCCACGCTGCCGGCATGGTGATGGGGCACCTTGTTCGCCACCTGCTGAGCGGCATCCACGGCAACGGCACTCCGCCCTTCGAGGGTTGCGGCCAGCCACAAGAAATGCACGTTGTGCGGGTAATAGCTGAACGGATACAACCCCTGCGCCTGGCATTGCGCGAGATAGTCTTCGTCTGCGTCAATCGCCTTCACGTTGGCTGCGGCGGCATCGGCGTACCGTCCAACCCGCAGGTAGATGTGCGCCGGCATGTGGACCATGTGTCCGGCCGCCGGCATGAGCGTCGCCAGTCGGTCGGCACTCGCCTCCGCCTTCTCGGGTGTCGTGGACGCCTCCATCAGATGGATGTAGTAGTGATGGGCGCCGGGGTGGTCGGGATGCTGCGCAAGGGTCTTCTCGAGCGCTGCCTGCACGGGCACGGTCTCCGGCTTGGCGATCCCGTTCTGCCAGTAGCTCCACGGTGTCTGGTTCATCACCGCGTCTGCGTACAGCACCTGCACGTCGGCATTGTCCGGATAGGCCGCCGCGGCTCGCGCCATGGCCGCCGCGTAGGCCGCATTCAGCGCCTCGCGAGGCGCCTTTGGGTCGGCGGCGATGCGCTGCGACAGCGCGTTGATCAGGTTGCGTTCGAGCACGCTCGCGCCCTGGCTCTTCGCGACCGCGGTCTTGACCGCCGTGTAGGCCGCGCGGCCGTCTTCTTCGGACATCGGCGCGTTCAGGTTTGGCGCGGTCGCCATCGCCTGGCCCCAGAATGCCATCGCCAGGGCGGGGTCGAGGCGAGCCGCCTCCTTGAAGGCGCGCAACGATTCGGGGTGGTTGAAGCCGTACAGCAACCGCAGACCCTGGTCGAAGAAGGCCTGTGCCTGAGGCACCTGTGTGGTGACGGTCAGTGAATGGTTGCCGAGCCCGGTCAGCGCTGGTGCGAGCGCGCCGTTCGGGTGCCGCTCTTGCGCCGCTGCCGTTGCGGCCGTGCAGATGCCAATCCCGGCGAGGAGCCACGCAGCGAGGCGGGGCCATGTTGTCTTCTGTATCTCAGTCATCGGTCCTCCATGCGCCGACTCAGGCGCGCTAACCGTATGAACTGCGAACAGAATGCCAGGCTCTGCAGATGACGACTAATCGTTGGTAAATATCAGTAAATAAAATACTTAATCAGATACAGTGCCCCGTGACGACGTCTGGGTAGACCCAGAAGATGCTGATATATCAGCATCTTCTGAAATATCAGCACGGTCGGCGTTCAGGATTCGGTCGCTTCGATTCCGAGTTTGCGCATCCGCGACCAAAGCGTGGAGCGGTTCACGCCGAGCATGGCCGCGGCACCGCGCGGCCCACTCAGCACGCCGCCACAGAGCTCGAGCGCGCGGCGGATATGCCGGCGTTCCATCTCGTCGAGAGTCGGCAGAACGGACTCCGCGATCGCCTCGTGACGGGGCAGCCCCAGATGCCGTTCCTGCAGGACGGAGCCCTGGCAGAGGATCACCGCGCGTTCGAGGATGTTGGCCAGTTCCCGCACGTTCCCCGGCCACTCGTAGGTGACCAGCAGATCAAGCGCGCGGCGATCGATCTGCTCGATGGTCCGGCCCATGCGGCCGGCGAACTCGCGGACGAAGTAGTTCGCGAGCATCGGGATGTCGTCGCGACGCTCGCGCAGCGGCGGCACGCGAATCGGGAAGATGTTGAGACGGAAATAAAGATCGGACCGGAATGTCGCGCGTTTCACGTCCGCGGCCAGATCGCGATTGGTCGCCGCAATCACGCGCGCGTCCACCTTGATGGTCTGGGTTCCGCCGACCCGTTCGAATTCCCGCTCCTGAAGCGCGCGCAGCAGCTTGACCTGGGCTTCGAGCGGCAGTTCGCCAACTTCGTCCAGAAGCAGGGTGCCGCGATGCGCCAGTTCGAAGCGCCCCTTCTTCTGCTGAACAGCGCCGGTGAAGGCTCCGCGCTCGTGGCCAAACAGCTCGCTTTCCACCAGCGCGGCCGGCAGCGCGCCGCAGTTCACCTTCACGAGTGGCGCGGCCTTCCTTCGGCTGAGGCGGTGGATGGCCCGCGCGATCAATTCCTTCCCGGTGCCCGTCTCACCGAGCACCAGCACCGACGAGTCGGTCTGAGCGACCAGCTCGATCGCCCGGAACACGGCCTGCATCGCCTCTGAGCGGCCGTGCAGTTCGCCGAAGTGCAGATCGGTGTCGAACGCCTCACGCAGATACAGATTCTGACTTTCGAGGTCGTCGGCGCGTTTGCGATCGGTGATGTCGCGGACGATCACCACGACGCGCCGATCCTGAGGCCCTGGCGCGACCTGCACTGGCGCCGTGCGCGCTTCGCACCACCGCACGCCGCTGTCGGCGTCGAGTGAATACTCGGTGACGTGGCTTTCGCCATCGTGCACGGTCTGGGTGACCACCTTCAGCAGCGGTGTCGAGGCGTTCTCCGGCAGGACGTCGTCAATCCGCTTGCCGAGTAACTCGGTGGCGCTGCGATAGAGCCGGCGCTCATCCTCGGTGACGATGTCCACGTAGCGGCCCTCGGCATCGACCACGAAAAGCAGGTCGGGCAGCGCGTTGACGATGGCGCGGATGTAGTTTTCGCTGCGCCTCAGCTCCGCCGTGCGCTCCGCGACCCGTGCCTCGAGGTGCGCCGCATGGTCGGCGACGGCGACCTGCAGACGGACCTGCTCGGTGACGTCGCGCTGGATGCCGAAGTGCCCGATGATGCGGCCGTCCGTGTCGTAGAGACAGATGTAGTCGCCATCGATGTCGATCGGCGTGCCGTCGATCCGCCGCTCGTGCGTCCGTTGATGCAGGTGCCCGCGATCGAAGAAGTCCCGCCAGACCCTTCGCCCGAAGGCGAGGTCGTGCCGGTAGAAGTCTGCGGGGGTGGTGCCGATGAACGACGCTTCGGTGGCGCCGTACTGGGCGAGCATGGCGGCGTTGGCGCGCGTCACCCGCTGGTGCGTGAAGATGTAGTCGAGGAGCTGTTCCTTGTCCGCGTGGTCGTCCCAGCGGATTGGCTCGTCGAGCATCATGAAGAAGAAGCCATCGAGCGACTGTGCAAACAGCAGTTCCAGCAGGTGGTCGGTGCTCATCGGAGAAAAAGGGCGCGTCTGGCGCGACTGGAATCATACGCACTCCACAGGTCCACCGGTCCCCCGGTCCGAAAGTCGTTCGTTTGGCATGCCGCCGTCGTTGTCAGCAGTGTCGCCGCGCATCACCTTGCTGGAGTCCACCCATGCCGACTGCCGACAAAGACAAGAGAGAGTGGCACGAACTGCCGGACCCGATCGCTGCCGTCAAACTGGTTGAGCTTCGCAACGAGCTTCGCGCGAAGAATCTGCACGACACCGAGGATCCACCGCTCGAAATCTCCTCGTCGCCCGCGTCCGCGGAGGGGCGCAATGTGCGGACCAGCGACGGCACCTACAACGACCTGACGTGCCCGCGCATGGGCAGCGCCGGCATGCGGTTCGGGCGTAACGTGCCGTTGAGCGAGACCTACCCCGACACGCCGAACCTGATGAATCCGAACCCGCGGCGCGTCAGCCTCGAACTGCTGACACGCACCGAGTTTCAGCCGGCGAAGATTCTCAACGTCATCGCGGCCGCCTGGATTCAGTTCATGGTGCACGACTGGTTCGTGCATACCAAAGGCAGTTGGTCGCACACCCACGACATTCCCGTGGACGCGGCCGACCAGTGGCCGGAGCGTCCGATGCGGGTGCCGGTCACTCCGGCCGATGCCCCCAAGATAGCTGGCTCAACCAGGCCACCGGCGTACATCAACGAAAACACGCATTGGTGGGACGGGTCGCATGTGTACGGCAGCGCGCCCGCGGCACAGGCGTCGCTCCGCGCCGGTCGTGACGGCAAGGTGCTGGTCAGTCCAAGCGGCCGCCTCGGTGTTGACCCTGTCACGGGAAAGGAGATTACAGGGTTCACTGAAAACGGCTGGGTGGGACTCAGCCTGCTTCATGCGTTGTTCGCGCTCGAACACAACGCGATCTGCGCCGAGTTGAAGACGCACAATCCGTTGTGGGACGACGAGCGGCTGTTCCAGCAGGCGCGGCTGGTGAATGCGGCGCTGCTCGCCAAAATTCATACGGTGGAATCGTCGACGACGATTCTTCCGGCGCCGATTACCACCGCCGGGCTGCGCACCAACTGGTTCGGCGTCCTCCCGGATCTGCAGAACATCTTTGGTGGCCTGAATCGCAACGACCTCCTGAGCGGTATCCCGGGATCGGACACCGATCACAACGGCGTGCCGTACTCGCTGACCGAGGAATTTGTGTCGGTCTACCGCATGCACACGCTGATGCCAGATGACTATGTGTTCCGATCGGCGGCCACCGGCGCCGAGCTGGGACGGTTCGAGCTTCCCACCCTCTCGGGCCGGCGGGGTGTGGAGCTGTTGGGGCGTTTCGACCCGCTCGATCTGTTCTACTCGCTCGGGATCGCCTGGCCGGGCGCGGTGCGACTGCACAACTACCCGCGCACGCTGCAGACCCTGGTGCAGGACAACGGCGAGCGCTTCGATCTGGGCACCGTCGACATCCTGCGCGACCGCGAGCGCGGCGTGCCGCGCTATAACCAGTTCCGCCGGCTGCTCCACAAGCCAGCGGTGAGAAGCTTCGACGAGATCAGCGACAACCCGGTCTGGAACGACGAGATCAAGCGCGTCTACGGTAACGATCTCGAGAAGGTCGACACCATGGTGGGACTGATGTGTGAGCCGCTGCCCGCCGGCTTCGGCTTCAGCGATACGGCCTTTCGCATCTTCCTGCTCATGGCGTCGCGTCGCCTGAAGAGCGACCGCTTCCTGTCGAAAGACTATCGTCCGGAGATCTACACCAAGGAAGGCATCAACTGGGTTGAAAAGACGACGATGATCGACGTGATCACGCGGCACTTTCCGGCGCTGGCCGAACCGATGCGAGGACTGGACAACGCCTTCAAGCCCTGGAAGGCGAAACAGTAGCCGGCGGCGCGCTCATGTGCCAGAGGTGCATCACGGCATAGCTGCGCCACGGGCGCCAGGCCTGCGACAGGCGGTCGGCCTCGTCTGACGACACGCCGCCAAGAACCTTGCGCAGGGCGATGTCTTCCTTCGGGAAGGCATCGGGCCAGCGCAGGGCGCGCATGGCAATGTAGTGGGCGGTCCAGGGGCCAATGCCCGGAAGAGCGGCCAACTGCCTGATTGACTCGTCGGGGTGGCCACGGCCGCCATCCTCGAGCGCGATCGCCCCCGACTGCTCGGCGACGGCCAGTGCCACGATGCTCCTGGCTCGTGCAGCGATCACGCCGTGGCGGGCGATGTCGTCGATGCTGGCAGCCGCCAGGCGGGCGGCGGTTGGCGTAAGGCGATGCAGTTCCGCAAAAGGCGTCGCGATCGGCTCGCCACACGCTTCCACCAGCCGACAGGCGAGCGTCGTGGCCGCCTTCACCGTGACCTGCTGCCCCAGAATGGCCCGGACGCCGAGTTCGAATCCGCTGAACGCTCCGGGCACCCTCCTGCCGCGATTCGCCCTGACTGACGCCGTCAGGCGGGCGTCCTGGCGCAGATGTCTGGCGATCAGGTCGGGTCGCGCATCCAGATCGAACAGCGCACGAACGCGTCGAAGGAGTGCCGGCAGCACCGGTGTCAGACTGTGCGTGCACTCCAGCATCAGCGCGTGCGTCTTCGTGGCCCGTGTCACCCTGATCCAGCCCCTGGCCTGCGCGATCCTCACCGTCCGAAGATACGTGGCGTCAGCCACGTGCTCGACACCGACCAGTGCACGAGGGGCAAGAAAGCTCAGCACGCCCGGCCAGTCGTACGGCGGCCGATACGCGAGCTGCAGCGTGAGCGTTTCGCGCTCGCCCACGGCCCCGGTCCCGGCCGCGACTGTCTGCCGGAAGTGCGTGGGCGGCATCCGGTAGCGTGTACGGAAGGCGTCGTTGAATCGACGCAGGCTCGCGAAGCCGCTCGCGAACGCCACCTCAGTGACGGGCAGCGTGGTCTCCGTCAGCAGTTGTTTGGCCAGCAGGAGTCGCCGCGTCAGCAGCAACTGCACCGGAGAGACGCCCAGTTCGTGCTGGACGATGCGGCGTATCTGCCGGGAGCTGAGATCGAACTGGTCGGCGATCGCCTCGAGTCCCGCCTTCTCCCCAAGCGTGCCGTCCTCGAGTCGTTGCACAATCAACTGCGCAATCCGCTGCGCATCGTCTACCGGCGCACTGCCAGGGGCCAGCTCGGGGCGACAGCGGAGGCATGGTCGAAAGCCGGCGTGCTCGGCCTGTTGTGGCGCGTCGAAGAAGCGACAGTTCGCTTCCCTGGGCGTGCGTGCCGGGCAGATGGGGCGACAGTAGATGCCGGTCGACGTGACGCCGACGAAGAACACGCCGTCGAAGCGCGAGTCGCGCGCGGTGAGCGCCTTGTACAGACTCCGTCGTTCGGTGTGCATGCGTCCAACAATACGCTGTGACTGTGGTGTGGGCCAGCCGTTTTCGGACATGAAAACGATGTCGTCGTGGTGTCCGAATACGGCGAGCATGGCGGGGGCTGGCGCCCTATCGTCAGCCACATGGAGGGCGTGATGCGCAACCACACTGCCAGGCACTACCTGTCGAAGATCATGAATTCGCCGGTGGGACGGCTGACCCTGGTGGCGACTGACGAGGGACTGGCGGCCATCCTGTGGGAGCACGATCGTCCAGGCCGCGTGCCGCTGTGCGCCTCGGCTGAGGATGACCGTCATCCAGTGCTTCTCGAGACCGAACGCCAGCTGACCGAGTACTTCGACGGACGACGGAGGCAATTCACGCTGACGCTCGACCTGGCCGGTACGCCGTTTCAGCGCATGGTGTGGGACGCCTTGCGCACGATCCCGTTCGGGGAAACCCGGTCCTACTCGCAGATCGCGCAACACGTGGGACGGCCACGCGCCGTGCGTGCCGTCGGTGCGGCCAACGGCAGGAACCCGGTGTCGATTGTCACGCCCTGCCATCGGGTGATCGGATCCACGGGCAAGCTGACGGGGTTTGCCGGCGGCCTCGAGATCAAGGCCCGGCTGCTGACACATGAGGGCGTGACGGCCTAGCGCGGGCCTCTCACCTCGCGCGCGATCGCCTCGAGGCGCAGCAACACCTGCTGCCGCCGATCGTACTCGGCCGGGTGGCACGCGGCTTCGCGGCGCCAGGCCGCAGTGGCCTGCAGGGCTGGCGCGAAGGCGTCAGCCCCTGGAGGCGGTGGTGTCCCGGCAGCGTTGGGCATCGTCACATTCTTCACGAATCGGGGCTGCGGCGGTATCCCTCGCCTCGCGCGACGCCTCTGGCCGCGGACCCGGGGCAGGCGGTCTCCCGCCCACCTCGCGTGGTAGCATCACCGCCAGACCGCCAACCCACACCCGCATGATTCCGGAGCGCACAGGCGTCACAGGTCACGAATGGAGCTGAGTGACTCAGGAACTCCACACGTGGAGCTCGAGCGGCTCACTCGCCTGTACCACGCGCTCAGTCAGATCAACCAGGCCGTGGTGACGATGCCGACGCGTGGAGACCTGTTCACACGCGTGTGTCAGGTGCTGGTCGAGCACGGCGGATTCCGGATGGCCTGGGTGGGGTGGCACGACGCTGCCACCCGGCGGATTCTCCCGGTTGCGCAGTGGGGCGACGAACAGGGCTACGTTCAACGCATCACCATCTTCGGCGACGATCGTCCCGAGGGGCGTGGTCCGTCCGGTACGGCGTTTCGCGAGCGCCGCCCCTACATCTGCAACGACATGCAGACGGATCCGTCGACGATGCCGTGGCGTGCCGCCGCGATCAGTCAGGGCTTCCGGGCCTCGGCGGTGCTGCCGATCACGCTGGCCGGCACCGTCGAAGGCACCTTGAGTGTCTATGCCAGTGCGGTCGGGTTCTTTCAGGACAAGGAGGTGGCACTGCTGACGCAGGCGGCTGCCGACCTGTCGTTCGGACTCGACAACCTGGCCCGTGAAGAGGCGCGGCAGCGGGCGGCCGCGGCGGCGAGCAGCGAGCGGGCGTTTTCCGAGGCCATGCTCGACAGCATGCCCGGCATCCTCTATCTCTACGACGAGGGTGGACGATTCATCCGCTGGAACAGGAATTTCCTGGCGGTGTCGGGTTACACCGCCGAGGAGATGGCGCACCGGCACCCGCTCGATTTCTTCTCGGCTGCGGATCGCGCCCTGCTGCAAGGACGCATCACGGAGGTATTCGAGCGAGGAGAGTCGTTCGTCGAGGCGTCGTTTGTCTCGAAGGATGGCCGCGAAACTCCCTACTTCTTCACCGGCCGGCGCGTCGAGGTCGCAGGCTCACGCTGCCTGGTCGGCATGGGCATCGACATCTCCGAACGGAAACAGGCCGAGGCAGCGCTGCGCGCGAGCGAGGAGCGCTATCGCACGACGCTCGACAACATCCTCGAAAGCTGTCAGCTCATCGGCTTCGACTGGCGCTATCTCTACCTGAACGACGCCGCGGCGGTGCAGAACCGACGGTCCAATCACGATCTGCTGGGTCGGACCATGCTCGAGGCCTGGCCGGGCATTGAGCAGAGCGATGTCTTTGCACTGCTGCGCGTCGGCATGGAGGAACGCAGGCCCGTTCACGGCGAGATTGCGTTCCAGTTTCCGAATGGCGAGTCTGGCTGGTTCGACGTGCGCTGCCAACCAGCGCCCGAGGGAATCTTCGTGCTGTCGATCGACATCACCGATCGGAAGCGGGCCGAGCAGCGTCTGCGGGAGCTGAACGAGAGCCTCGAGGGGACGGTGACCCGGCGCACCGAGGAACTGCGTGTCGCGCTCGTGCGGGCCGAGTCGGCCGATCGCGCCAAGTCGGCGTTTCTGGCGACCATGTCGCACGAGTTGCGGACCCCACTCAACTCGATCATTGGTTTCACCGGCATCGTGCTCCAGGGTCTGGCCGGTCCGCTGACCACCGAGCAGGTGACACAACTCGGCATGGTGCGCGGCAGCGCGCGCCACCTGCTCGATCTGATCAACGACGTGCTCGACATCTCGAAGATCGAGGCGGGACAGATGGAGGTGCGCACCGAGCGGTTCGATCTGCGTGCCTCGTTCGACCGCGTGCTCGCGTCGGTGGCGCCGCTGGCGGCGAAGAAGGCACTGGCGTTGACCATGGACCTGTCTCCCGCCGTGACGGAGATGGTGGGCGATCGTCGCCGCGTCGAACAGATTGCCCTCAACCTGTTGAGCAACGCCATCAAGTTTACGGATCACGGACGCGTCGTCCTTGCCGCGACGGTCACGGAGAAACCGGAGGCGGGAGGCGGGCGACGGCAGACGCTCACGTTCACCGTGTCCGACTCCGGTATCGGTATCATCGCCGACGACATTGGTACCCTGTTTCAGCCGTTCCGGCAGCTTGATATCGGTCTGTCGCGGCAGCGTGACGGCACCGGCCTGGGACTGGCGATCTGCCGGCGCCTGGCGAGGCTGATGGGCGGTGACATTGCTGCCGAAAGCACACTGGGGCAGGGCAGCGTCTTCACCGTGACGTTGCCGCTCGAACCGGACGCGTCGTGATGGACCGACTGATTCTCGTCATCGAAGACAACGAACAGAACCGCTACATGGTGACGTTCCTGCTCGAGCGTCACGGCTACACCGTCGTGTCGGCGGCCGACGGCCCGCGCGGAGTCGAGGTCGCCAGGCGCCTCACGCCCGATGTCATTCTGCTCGACATTCAGCTCCCCGGCATGGACGGCTACGCGGTCGCCAGGGCGCTGCGTGCACTCGACGCCCACCGCTCGACGCCGATCATTGCGGTCACGTCGCACGCGATGGTGGGCGACCGCGAGCGGTCGTTTGCGGCCGGGTGCACCGGCTACATCGAGAAACCGATCAATCCGGACACCTTCGTGGCCGATGTCGAGCGCATCGCCGGGGCGAACCGCTCCGGCAGCGAGCAGTGAAGGGTGGCCATGATCCGGGTACTTGTGGTCGATGACCAAGAAGAGAATCTCTACTTCCTGACCGCGCTGCTGCGCGCACACGGCTACGAGGTGGTCACCGCCCGACATGGCGGCGAGGCGCTCACCGAAGCTGCCCGACAGCGCCCGGATCTGATCATTGCCGACCTGCTGATGCCGGTCATGGACGGCTACACATTGCTGCGGTCGTGCAAGAGCGATGAGTCGCTCAGGACGATTCCGTTCGTGGTCTACACCGCCACGTACACGGAGCCTGAGGACGAGCGACTGGCCCTGCAACTCGGTGCCGCCGCCTTCATCGTCAAGCCGGCCGAGCCCGATGTGCTGATGACCCGTCTCCGCGAAGTGCTCCGCGCGGTGGCGTCAGTGTCGCCGTCGGACGAGTTCGTGGTTGACGAAGCCGAGCAGCTCCGCGACTACAACCACGTGCTGGTGCGGAAGCTCGAGAAGAAGATGCTGCAGCTGGACGACGTCAATCGTTCCCTGCAACGGGAAATCGTTCAGCAGCAGCGCCTGGCCGACACCCAGGTGGCGATCCTCGACGCGCTGCCGGCACACATCGCGTTGATCGACTCGGCCGGCGTCATCTGCGCGGTCAACGAGTCGTGGCGACGGTTTGCCATGGCGAATACGCTGGTCAGCGAGGCGTGCGGAATCGGCACGAACTACCTGACGGTGTGTGAGCAGACCGTGGGCGAGGGGGCCGACGAGGCGATCCACGCGGCCGACGGCATCCGCCGCGTGCTGAAGGGCCAGACGAAGGAATTCAGCCTCGAGTATCCGTGCCACTCGCCGACCGAGCGGCGCTGGTTCCGGCTGATGGTGACGCCAGTGCGCGATGCACGCCTTGGCGGCGCTGCCGTGATGCACGTCGATGTCACGGAGCGCAAGCGCGCAGCAGGCCGCGCTGCTCGATCGCGCCCGCGACGCGATCGTCGTGCGCGACGTGCACCAGCGTGTCACCTACTGGAACCAGAGCGCCGAGCATCTGTACGGATGGCGGGCGGCCGAGGCGCTCGGTCGGCCGTTCGACGAGCTGGTGGGCGTCGATCCGGAACGCTATCGGGCTGCCGACGAAGCCGTTCGGCGGATTGGGGAATGGAGCGGCGAACTCCAGGCGATGTCGAAGGACGGCGCCACCAGGACATTCGAGTACAGCTGGACACTGCTTCGCGACCCGCAGCAGCGCCCTCGCGCGATTTTGACCATCGGCACCGACGTGACCGAGCGGAAGCAGCTCGAACAGCAGTTTCTCCGGGCGCAGCGACTCGAGAGCATCGGCACGCTCGCCGGCGGCATCGCCCACGATCTCAACAACGTGCTGGCACCGATCCTCATGGGGATTGGCTACCTCAAGATGGACGAGACGAATGCCGAACGCCTCGAAACGTTGAACACCATCGAAGCGAGCGCCGAGCGCGGCGCGGATATGGTGCGTCAGGTGCTGTCGTTCGCCCGTGGCGTCGAAGGGCGCCGGCTCGAGGTGCCGATCGGACAGGTCGTACGCGATGTCGAGAAGATGGCCAACGAGACCTTCCTGAAGGGGATCCGTGTTGAGGCCGTGGTGCCCCCTGACGTGTGGGCGGTGATCGGCGACGTGACGCAGCTGCACCAGGTACTCGTCAACTTGTGCGTCAACGCGCGCGACGCCATGCCGCGCGGCGGACGTCTGCGGATGAGCGTGCAGAACCTGCTCGTCGACGAACACTACGCTGACCTTGCCATTGAGGCGACGCCAGGGCCGTACGTGCTCATTCAGGTCGATGACACCGGCTCTGGGATGCCGAAGGCGGTGATTGACCGCATCTTCGAGCCGTTCTTCACCACCAAGGAAACGGGCAAGGGCACCGGGCTCGGACTCTCGACGTCGCTCGCCATCGTCAAGAGCCACGCCGGATTCATGCGGGTCTATAGCGAGCCGGGCCGGGGCACCACGTTCAAGATTTATCTGCCGGCGCTGGTCTCCACGGGACCGAGTCATGGGGAGGTCGTCGTCGACGAGCAGCCGCGCGGGCGCAATGAACTGGTCCTGGTGATTGACGACGAGGACGCCGTGCGGCGGATCACACAGCGGACGCTCGAAGCACACGGCTACCGCGTGTTGCTGGCGATCGATGGTGCTGACGGTGTGGCCAAGTTTGCCGGCCGGAAGGGTGAGGTCGCGGCGGTCATCACTGACATGATGATGCCAGTCATGGATGGTCCGGCCACGATTCAGGTCCTGCGCAAGCTGTCGCCGGCGGTGCGCATCATTGCGGCGAGCGGCCTGAACGCCGAAGGGCGCTCGCTGCAGGCGGCCGCGTTGGGCGTCACACACGTCCTGTCGAAGCCATATACGTCGGGCGCTTTGCTCAGGGAGCTACGGAGTGTCATCGATGCCCCCGCCTGAGACGGACGAGGCTCAGGGGGCGTTGTGGGAGTCGGAGGCGCGCCTGTCGGTGTTGATCCGGAGAGCACGCGGCACCGCCCTGATCGCGTTTCCGGTGGCGCTGATCGTCGGTCTCTGGTTCTCGCTCGCGATCGCCATCGTCGTCGCGACGGTGGCGACGACCTCCACCGTGATTGCGCTGTTTGCCTGGTTTCGGGCCGACGACCTGTCGGCGGGACGGCCGCGACGGCCGTGAGGCTCGGGGTTAGCGTTCGATGGCGCCAGGTTGGATGGACGTGCACGGCAGGGCGCGCTTGACGCCGCGCCAGTCGTACACCTCCGCCGGCTCCCGGGAGGCGGCCAGGCACGCCTGCTGGTCCAGATGGCGCGTGGCCACCGTTCGCGTCGTCAGCGCCCAGTGAGTGCCGCCACCGTCTTCGAGCCACGTCGTCTCTACCAGTCCGCAGTCGCCTTCAGGCGCGCCCTCGCTGATCCAGCGGATGGCCGACTCGCGACGGAAAGTCTGCTCGTATCCGTTCGTGGTGATGACGCACGACGTCGCGTCCACACTGGAGATGGTCATGAAGACCTGACGGAACCGGCACGACAGGCCGCTGCCGTTCGACACGATGTCGCACTCGGCGGCCATGAAGTCGAGATCGGTCGGTTTCGTCTGGTTGGCCAGGAAGGGAATCGCGATCCCGCTCGAGCGGGGGGCGAGCGGCTGAGTCTGCGCCAGCCCTGACGGCGCCAGGCTGCCGCCGACGAGCGCGGCGGCCGCTATGGCGAGAGTGAGGCTGACGATCCGGACCTGGCGCCGGCGAGGCGGGAGCAGTGCCATCTCGGGGCTTATCGGCCGATTCGGTCTCCGCCGTCGCTCCGTCGCCCAGCCAGCCGTGGGGTCGTGTAGTCTGAAGGCATACGACACGTCCCTTTCTGAAGGACTTCATGGTGACCTACGTACGCGTCCTGATTCTGGCTACTTTCGCGGCAGGCTGGCCCGCCGTTCTGTCCGCGCAGCCACCAGTCGCCGCCGCTCCGTCGGTGGATCTCGATCAGCCCATCGCCATGGACCCGCAGGTCCGAGAAGGGCGACTGCCAAACGGCCTGCAGTATTTCGTGCGCCGCAACGTCACGCCTCCCGGGCGCGTCGAACTGCGGCTGGTCGTCAACGCCGGGTCGGTGCTCGAAGACGAGAACCAGCGCGGGCTCGCACACTTTGTCGAGCACATGGCGTTCAACGGCTCGAAGAACTTTCCGGGGCAGGACATTCCGCGCTACATCCAGTCGCTCGGCATGCGGTTCGGCGCCCACGTGAACGCCAGAACCGGCTTTGACGAAACGGTCTACCTGCTGCAGGTGCCGACCAGTCCGCAGGTGATCGATCGCACCCTGCTGATCCTGGAGGACTGGGCGCACGGCGTCACCTTCGATCAGGAGGAAGTCGAGCGGGAGCGCGGCGTGGTGCTCGAAGAGTGGCGGCTCGGTCTTGGCGCCGGTTCGAGGTTGCGCGACGCGCAGTTGCCCGTGCTGTTGCAGGGCGCGCGCTACGCTGACCGGACGCCGATTGGTCGCCCCGAAATCATTCGGACGACGACCGCCGCCGGATTGCGGCAGTTCTACCAGGACTGGTACCGGCCCGACATGATGGCGGTGATCGCGGTGGGCGACATCGACCCCGCGGCGGTTGAATCGATGATCGTGGCGCACTTTCGCGACATCCCTGCCGCCACCGCGCCGAAGCCGCGTCCGCGCTACACGATTCCCTTGCACACGCAGCCGCTCTATTCGCTGGTTGCCGACCGCGAAGCGACCGGCA
>CADEEX010000044.1:16971-18806 GCA_902826465.1 uncultured Acidobacteriota bacterium | reverse complement strand
AGGCCGCGCTTGACGCGGCGGCGTTCGGATTCGGTCTGGCGCTTGGTCCTGGTGCGTTCGACCACTTTCTTTTCTTCGTCGACGCGCACGACCATGTGGCGCAGCACCTGATCGAGCACCTTGAGGCGCCGATCGATTTCCTTCATCAGTTCGCCGGTGCCGTTGATGACCTCGAGCACGTAGACGCCTTCCTTGAAGCGGCCGATTTCATAGGCCAGCTTGCGGCGTCCCCAGTTTTCGGTCTTTTCGATCTGCCCGTTCAGGCGGGTCACGATGGCCGCGATCTGATCGTGCAGTTCGGCGGCTTGCTGTTCCGTCGTTTCCGGCGGGAGGATGTAAACGAGTTCGTACTGTCGATCTGCCATTGCTGCTCCTTCAGGACGCGACGGTCTGACCGCCGCGGTCACTCAACGAAGAGTGACAAGTGTTTCAGCCCTTCGACTCGTCCCGCGCGTGCCGCGGGACTCGCTCAGGGCCTTCGGGATCGCCGTTGAAACCGTTCATCACCGCCTCGATCCCCGACGCGATGAACATCTCCGAGGCATCGGCCGCGCGCGCCGTCATGCGCTCGACGTCTGCGAACTCACTCTTGTCGAACCTCGCCAGCACGTGGTCGGCGAGGTCGCGCCCGGGCTGTCCGCGCCCCACACCCACCCGCAGCCGGCCGAACTCATCGCCGACGTGCGCGATGATTGACTTCAGGCCGTTGTGCCCGCCCGCCGACCCGCTCGGTCTGGCTCGCAACTTGGCGAGCGGCAAGTGCACTTCGTCGACCACCACCAGCACGTCGACCGGCACGATCCTGAAATAGCGCAGGATGCCGCCGACGGCCTCGCCGCTCAGATTCATGAAGGTGAGCGGCTTGACGAGCAACGTATCGCGCTCGCGCCATCTCGCCACCAGGGCGTCGAGCGGCGCCGATCCGAACTCGGCCCCGGCGCGGCGCGCCAGTTCGTCGAGGACGGCGAAGCCGATGTTGTGACGCGTGCCGTGATACTTCGGGCCGGGGTTGCCCAGACCGACGATCGCCTTCACGCCTTCGTCCGTTCCTACTTCTTCTTGTCGTCCTTCTTCTTGTCGTCCTTCTTGTCGGCGTCCTCGTCCTTCTTGCCCTTCTTCAGGACTTCGGGCTCGGACGTGGCGGTCGGAGCCGCCGTGGCGTCGGCCGCCGCGGCCGATTCCTCAGCCTTCGGCAGGATGACGTGCACCAGCATCGTGTCGCCATCGATCAGGGGCTTCCACTTCGACTGTTGGGCGATATCGCGCACACGAACGCCGTCGTGGACCATCAGTTCGGTGACGTCAACTTCGACGTGCTCGGGAATGTCGGAGGGCAGACACTCGATCTCGATCTCGCGGCGCACGAACTCGAGGATGCCGCCCTGCAGCTTGACGCCCTTGGCCTCGCCCTTCACCACCACTGGCACGGTGATCTGCAGCAGCTTGTCCATGGCGACACGGTAGAAGTCGGCATGAAGGATGGCGTGCGTCACCGGATCCAGCAGGTAATCGCGGACCAGCACCTTGTCGTTGGCGTCGCCCAGCTTCAGCGAGATCAACGTATTGGCGCCGCTGTCTGAGTGCAGGATGCGGAGCAGCGCCTTGGGATCGACATCGATCGACGTCGCCTCGCGGCTGGCGCCTTCGGTCGCGGCGCCGTAGACCACGGCCGGCACGCGGCCCGCACGGCGCGTTCGGCGCGCTTCGTTCTTGCCCAAGGTCTCCCGACGGTTTGCTTCGAGTGTGGCTTCCATGTTTCTCGTTCCTAGTTCAGGTTGCTGGTTCCTGGTTCAAGTATCAGTCGGCTGTCGTCCATCCGCTACACGAACAGACCC
>CADEEX010000044.1:0-16871 GCA_902826465.1 uncultured Acidobacteriota bacterium | reverse complement strand
GGTTCCTGGTTCAAGTATCAGTCGGCTGTCGTCCATCCGCTACACGAACAGACCCGACACCGACGTCTCTTCGTGAATGCTCTTGATCGCCTGGCCGAGCAGCCGCGCCACCGACAACACGACGATCTTGCTACAGGCCTCGGTCGCCTTGGCCTGCGGAATGGTGTTGGTGACGATCATCTTGTCGATCGGCGACTTTTCAATGCGCTCGATCGCCGGGCCCGACAACACGCCGTGCACTGCGCAGGCGAGGATCCGCGCCGCACCGTTGTTCTTCAGCGCCGTGGCCGCCTTGGTAATCGTGCCAGCCGTATCGACGATGTCGTCCTGAATGATGCAAGTGCGTCCCTCGACGCTACCAATCACGTTCATCACTTCGGCCGTGCCATCGTCGCTGCGCCGCTTGTCGATCACGGCAAGTTCGGCGTCGAGGCGCTTGGCGTAGGCGCGGGCCCGTTCCGCACCGCCGGCGTCCGGCGCCACGATCGTCAGATTCGGCGACTCGAGGCGCGCCAGATACTCGATGATGACCGGCGCCGCAAACAGGTGGTCGACGGGAATGTCAAAGAACCCCTGGATCTGCGCCTTGTGCAGGTCCATCGTGAGGACACGGTTGGTGCCGGCCGCGCCGAGCACGTTCGCGACCAGCTTCGCCGAAATCGGAACACGCGGCTTGTCCTTGCGGTCCTGGCGCGCGTAGCCGTAATACGGCATGACCGCCGTGATGCGCGCCGCCGACGAGCGGCGGAACGCGTCGACCATGATCATGAGTTCCATGACATGATCGTCGACGCTGCCGGTGGTGGTGGCACAGGTCGGCTGGATGATGAAGACATCCGTGCCACGGACGTTCTCGTCGATCTGAAACGACACTTCCGTGTCGGGAAAGCGGCGAAGACGCGCCTGCCCGGGCGGAACGCGAAGGAAATCCGCGATCTCCCGCGTCAGGTCGTGATGCGCACTGCCGGAGAAAATCTTGAGCTCGCCAAACCCTGTCGACATCGACTCGTCCACTGTCACCAACAGCCCCGACAAAAGGTGGCTGGGGCGGAAGGATTCGAACCTTCGAATACGGGATCCAAAGACCCGCGCCTTACCACTTGGCCACGCCCCACCGATGAACTACTGAAGGAGATGCTGACCTCAGGAGTGGATGAAACCACGTGGTGCAAACGGCTAAGTCTATACGATCGGCCGCTTAGCGGACAACTAGGTCGGCCGAACCAGCCGCCGAAACTCGCCGCCGCCGACCGTTCGGGTGACCGTGACCCGACGGCCAGCCCTCCCGACCGCCTCCGCCGCGTCGATCGCGGCGGTTTCCTGGCCAAACAGTCCAAACACCACCGACCCGCTGCCTGACATGGCCGCTTGCACCGCGCCGAGGGTGCGCAGCCGCTTCACAATTCTGCCAATTTCCGGATGTCGCGCCACGACCGGCGCTTCGAGGTCGTTGCCGCGCTCCCCTCCCTCGGGCCGCCACGGCACCGGACCAGTCGGCACCAGTCCCCCGCCCAGCCCATGCAACTCGGGTCGATGTGCCTCGTCCCACCAACCGTAGGCGTCGCGCGTGCTGACTCCGAATCCTGGCGCCACGAGCACCACGAAGGCTGGGGGCCGATCGGCGAGGGGATAGAGGACCTCGCCACGCCCGACGCCGAGCGCGGTGCCACCGTCAAGAAAGAACGCGACGTCGGCACCCAGTTCACGCGCGATGGCCCGGAGCCGCACCTCTGGCACCTGCGTGCCCCACACGTTCGCGAGCCCGCGCAACGCGGCCGCCGCATCGCTGCTGCCGCCACCAAGGCCCGCCTGCATCGGTATCCGCTTGTCGATGGCCACGTGGACACCCGCCGGTCGTCCACGCCGCCCATCGGCCCGCCACAACCGCTCAGCCGCGCGCCACACCAGGTTCGAGTCGTCTGTCGGGCACAACGGGTCGTCGCACGACAGCGTCAACGGACCCGACACCGCACGCAGCACCAGGGTGTCGTGCAACGCCAGCGATTGGAACGTGGTGCGCAGTTCGTGATAGCCGTCGGCATGCAGGCCGAGAATCCGCAGCGACAGGTTGATCTTCGCGGGCGCACGCACGCGCCACAATCTGGACCGAACACGCGACGCCATCAGCGACTCGCGCTCTCGGCGAGCGGTCCCACATCACGCAGCTGCTCGAGCGTGATCGGTTGGTAGCCCGCGGGCACCGGCGGGTGAAATACCTCGTCGCCGAGCGGTGCATTCAACTCGACCTGTGATAGTGCCAACTGCAGGTCGAAGCGAGTCTTGTCGTCGCTCGCCAGGTGAATGGTCTGCGGCAGGTCGTTGACGAAGTCAGCGTATTCGCTTCGCCACGCTGGGCGACCAGCGTCGCGGTGCACCACCGCCACCACGCGCCACGGCGCCGCGTCCTGCTCGCGCCTCAGGTAGATTCGCCGGTCGATCACGCGCCAGTGGTCGCCCACCTGCCGCGCCGCACCACCATCGACCCCACTGACGCAGCCGGTGAGGACGTCACGCAGCTCCTGTGGAGACAGCGCGACACCTGTGACCGCTTCGAGTACATCGGCCGGCCGGCCGCGCTCGAGCATCCGGCGATCGCGAGGCAGCAGCAGGGTCGACGTGTCGCCGACCGCCGCAAAAATGAAGGCCGACGCACCAAATGGCGCCGGTGCATCGATAAAGGCGGAGGCCGGTGCCGCGACACCGACGAGCAGACGGCCACGGGCTCGACGCCCGGCGATTCGGCCGCGCAAACGCATCTCCGCGCTCATCGTCTGCGCGGCCGTGCACGCCGCCGTCGATTGCTGGATCGCGGCGCCGCCATCAGCAACCGCAACGCCTGCGCCTTCCGGGAGTACCAGCAGCGGCCTCGGGCCACCGCACGATACGCCGCTCCAGACGACGACCACGACGGCGGCCAGCGCCAGCCAGACGCGAACATTCATCGCTTCGGGAGCTTTTGCCTCGCGGAGCGAATCTTCCGATCGATGCCGCCGCGGTCGATGGCGTCGCCGTCGCCGGCGAGCGCTCTGGTCCACGCCCCGATCGCATCGTCGAAGCGACCCAGCCGGAACAGCACCTCGCCGTAGTGATCCTGGATCACCGAGTTGCCATGGAGCTGCTCGGCGGCTTTCTGAAGATTCTCGAGCGCCAGCTGCAGCTTTCCATCTTTGAAGTACGCCCAACCAATGCTGTCGAGATAGGAGCCATTGTCCGGTTCGATCGCCAACGCCCGCTTGATGAACTCAACAGACTCCCCTAGCCGTTCGCCGCGCTCGGCCAGCATGTAGCCAAGATAGTTGAGCGCGGGGGCATTCTGGGGCTCTCTGGCGATCAACTGCCGGAACACCGCTTCAGACTCTGAAAACTTCTTCTGCTTGTCGAGCACCGTACCGAGTTCGAACGAGATGCCTGTTGCCTCAGGAAACTTCGCCTGCGCCTGCTGCAGGGTGCGAATCGCCTGGGCGCCGCGATTGGCATCGGCATAGGCCTGCGCGAGCGCGATGTGGGCATTCGCCTCGCTGTCGGCCCGACGGGCGAACGCTTCGAGAATGGCCAGCCCCTGATCGACCTTGCCCGCACGACGCAGCGCCATCGATTCGAGACGCGCCAGACGCAAATCTTCCGGCGCGTTCGCACGCGCCGCGTGCGCGAGCTCGGCGGCGGCGCCGAAGTTCTTGGCCCCGATATGCGCCTGAATCAGGTAACCGAGGAAGGCTTGGTCAGTTGGCGACACCTTGCGCGCGTCTTCGAAAGTTGAAATCGCCTTGTCGAACTGCCCGAGTTCCTGATACGCGAAGCCCAGATGTGGCAGCAACAGCCGCAGCGCGAAGGCGCTGTTGTTGCCGGTTCTGAAAGTGCCGACGGCCGGGGCCAAGGCGTCGACCACCTGCTGGTAGTGGCGCTGATCCTCGAGCGCCTCAGCGAGCGCCGCAAACCCTTGCGGATTCCGCGCGTTCTGCGACACCAGCCGGCGCGCGGCGAACTCCGCGGCCTGACTGTCTCCCGTCACGCGTTCAGCTTCGGAAAGCAGGTACAAGGCGCGCTCGTCGGTGCCGCGCATGGTGACCGCTTCGCGCAACACGTCGCGGGCCCGAACGGCGTCGGTGCGGTCGCCCGTGTTGAGCAGCATCTCTGCCAGCCCCTTGCGATAGTCGACACTGCGGGGCGACACCTTCAGCGCCTGCTCGTAGGCCATCGCCGCGTCAGAAAAGCGGCGATTCCTGCCGTAGAAATCGGCCAGCGTTCCATAGAGCTGGGGATTGTCCGGGGCGGATTCCTCGAGCCACGTGATGCCGTCGGCCGCTCGGCCCGCTGCCGAGTACGCCTCGGCCAGCAGGGTCGGACCGTCCTGCCATCCCGGCTCCTGCTTCACCAGGTCGGTGAGCACAGGAATCGCCTTGTCATAGGCGCTGGTCGCCATGTAGAGCCGCGACAACATCGCGCGCAGATTGGCGTCGGCCGACGCCATCGGCGGTTCGATCGCCTGCTCGAGGTGCTCGACCGCCTTGTTCAGATTGTCGCGCTGCGCCGTGCGCGGTTGACGCGGTTGTCCCTGTGCCGGCGTCGGCGCGCTCGCGAGCGTCGCATACACGGTCCCGAGGACGCGGTGCGCGTCGCGATTGGTCGGCGACAGCCGCAGCGCCTGCTCCGCCGCCTGCAAAGCCTCGTTGGCGCGACCTTCCTGCAGGAAGAGGTCGGCGAGGTCGGCGGGAATCGTAGACGCCGTCGGATCGAGCACCATCGCGCGGCGATACGCGGCGATCGCGCCCTCGACGTCCTCCTCCTGCAGCTGATGGGCACGCAGAAACTGATCGTAGGCCTGCGCCTTGCGATCAGGCGCTGGCGCAGTCTGGGGCGCCACCGGCGGCGTTCGACGCGCTTGTCCCAGAGCAACGGACGGCGCCGACGCGCCGATCAGGGCGACGAAGACTGCAAGCTTCATGATTGGGGGAATTGTTCCACAAAAGACAGGGATGTCATATAGTCCGGGCATGCCCGTTGACGCAGAATTGCTTGAAATCCTTGCCTGTCCGCACTGCAAGACACCGGTCGCGCTTGTGAAGAACGGCACCGCGCTCAAGTGCAGCACCTGCCGCCGGGTCTACCCGATCAAGGACGACATTCCGGTGATGCTCATCGATGAAGCGACGATAGAGGATTGAGCGATTGGGTGATCGAGTGATTGGGTAATTGAGAATCCTCCTAGTACGTCTCCGGCAGATCGGCGACGTCGTCTTCACCACGCCGGCCATTCACGCCGTCCGTACACACTTTCCCGACGCGCACCTTTCGTATCTCGTCGAACCGGCCGCCGCTGACGTGGTGGCGAACAATCCACACCTCAACCAGGTGATCGTTGCCGCGCGTGGACACGGGCTGGCTGGTACATGGGCCGACGTCGCCCTTGGCCGGCAGCTGCGGCGGGGACGCTTCGACCTCGTCCTCGACTTTCACGGCGGGCCGCGCGCGTCGCTGCTCTCCTGGCTCAGCGGCGCCCCTCGGCGCATTGGCTATGCCGTCAAGGGACGGCAATGGATGTACACAGACGTCGTGGCCCGGCCCCGCGAACTGCGCGCCCGCCACTCGGTCGAGAATCAATGGGATCTGCTCGTTCCCCTCGGCATCGCGCCACCCACGCCACAACAGTTCCCGGTCGAGATGGTCTCGTCGACGCAGGCTCGGGCTCGCGTCAGTCAGCGCCTCACCACAACGGGCGTCACGGAGACAGACCGCGTCATCGTGATGCACGTGAGCGCCGGCAACCCGTTCCGGCGGTGGCCCGCCACCTCGTTCGCGACGGTGGCCGCGCATCTGGTATCCGCCGACACCACGCGGCGAGTCATCGTGACCTCAGGTCCCTCTGAGTCGGCGGCCGCAACGCGGGTCGTGGAAGAAGCTCGTGCTCGACTCACAGAGCGTCAGCGGCCTCAGATTGCCGCCTGGAGCAACGACTTCCCGCTCGACGAACTACGGGCGTTGCTGGAACGGGCCCACCTGTACATTGGGGGCGACAGCGGTCCCATGCATATCGCAGCCACGACCAGTGTGCCAATGGTGTCGCTCTACGGGCCGACCCTGCCGCAACGGTCGGCACCCTGGCGCGACCATCCGGAGCGATCAGCCGCCGTTGACGTGCACGGTCTGGCGTGCCGCCCCTGCGATCAGCGCGTCTGTGTCACCCACGACTTCCGCTGTCTCTCCGGCATTGACCCCGCCGAGGTAGTGGCCGCCTCCGAGCGTCTGCTGGCCCTCGAACGGGTAAACTAAGCGACGCAGGTCATGACCAACGCTCAGGCAATCAGCGCAGCGCCACCGTTGAGGGACGGAGCCACGGCCTCGCTGACCGATCGCCTCGAACTCGTCGGCATGCTCTCGGTCTTCGGCATGGCGCTCGCCGTGCAGTTTTCCATCGCCGTGGCGCAGTTGATGCTGACCTTTGCTGCCCTGTGCTGGCTGGCCGTCCTCGTGCTTGGACGCGAACGCGTCGCCGTGCCCCGATTCTTCTGGCCGCTGCTCGCCTACGCCGGCTGGACGATCGTCTCGTCGATCTTCTCCGCCAACCCGCGTCTGAGCTTCGCCGACTCGAAGCAGCTGGTCCTGTTCCTGATCGTACCGGTCGCGTATCGCTTCATTTCGGCCCAACGCGCCCCGCTCCTGCTGACGCTGGTCATGTCGCTTGGCGCCGCCAGCGCCGCCTATGGCTTCTTCCAGTGGGGCCTGCTGAACTACCACGAGAGCGGCCTGCGACCGCAAGGCACCCTCGGGCACTACATGACCTACTCCGGCATGCTCATGCTGGTGCTCGGCATCGCCTTGTCGAAGCTGCTGTTCGCACGTGGCGAGCGGGTGTGGGCGCTGCTGGTCATGCCGGCGCTGCTGATGACCGTCGCCCTCACGCTGTCGCGCAACGCCTGGGTCGGGGCCTTCACGGCCGCCGCGCTGCTGCTCGCCCTCAAGGACTTCCGACTCCTCGCCGCGCTGCCGGTCGTGGCGGTGGTCACCGTCGCGCTCGCGGGTTCCACCGTGAACGCGCGGCTGCTGTCGATGTTCAACACGCAGGATGCCACGCGACTCGACCGCGTCGCGATGCTGCGCGAAGGCGCGCACATGATTCAGGAGCATCCGCTGGTCGGCGTCGGGCCGAACATGGTGAAAGAACTCTACGAGCAGTACCGCGTGCCAGGCGCAGTCGAACGAGTCAATCCGCACCTGCACAATGTGCCCGTGCAGATCGCGGCGGAACGCGGCCTCCCCGCCTTGGCACTGTGGCTCGGATTCATTGCCATCCTGCTGTTCGATTTGTCCAGGCTGTTTCGCGCCAAGCCACTCCGCGCCGTCGCCGGTGCGGCGCTATTCGGCGTCGTCGCCATGCTTGCTGGCGGCATGTTCGAGTACAACTTCGGCGACTCCGAGTTCCTGATGCTGCTTCTCCTGATCATCGTGCTGCCGTTCGCTCTGATGCGACCGGCCACGGCCACCGCCACCTCGTGAATCTGCCGCCTCTCGCCACCGCGCGCGCACGCGATCTCATCCACCGCTTCGCAGGACTGCCGGTACTGATCGTCGGCGACGTCATGCTCGATCGCTTCATTGTGGGCGACGTCACGCGCATTTCACCCGAAGCGCCCGTCCCCGTCGTCAGGTTCCGGTCCGAACACGTGCGTCTGGGAGGCGCGGCCAACGTCGCGCAGAACCTTGCGGCATTCGGCGCACACGTCTCGCTTGTCGGCCTCGTCGGCAACGACGCCGCGGCCGCGCGCCTGCGGACACAACTTGCCTCGGCGTCCATCTCCGATGAAGGACTCGTTGAGGACGCGACACGACCAACGGTTGAGAAGGTCCGCATTGTGACTGGCCGCAATCAACAGGTGGCGCGGATCGACTACGAAGAGGATGCCGATGCGTCGGGGGCCACTGAGGCCCGGCTGGTGCAAAGAGTCGCGCAGCTGGCACCGCGGGCCTCGGTCCTGCTCGTCTCGGACTATCTGAAGGGGACGGTCACGCGAGCCGTGATGCACGCGCTCGTGCAGCAAACGTCGACACAACGACCGTTGCTGGTCGACCCCAAGATCCCGCATCTCGATTTCTACGCAGGGGCCACGCTCGTCACCCCTAACCATCTCGAGGCGGAAACCGCCACACACCGTCGCATCAAGACTGACGACGATGCACGGGCGGCAGCGCTGGCGTTCCGGGAACGTGCAGAGTGCCACGCCGCACTGATCACGCGCGGCGAGCACGGCATGTGGCTATCTACTGACAGCGTCGAAGGATCGGTACCGGCCGTGGCACGTGAAGTGTCCGACGTGACCGGCGCCGGCGACACCGTCGTCGCGACACTGGCCCTGGCGCTGGCCGCCGGCGGCACGCTCAGCGAAGCCGCCGTGCTCGCCAATCAGGCCGCCGGCATCGTCGTCGGCAAGTTCGGGCCAGCCACCGTCTCGCCGCAGGAATTGGTAGCGGCGTTCTAGTGCCGGAAGTGCCTCCGGCCGGTGAAAATCATCGCGATGCCGAACTCGTCGGCCGCGGCGATCACCTCCGGGTCGCGTACGGAACCGCCGGGCTGAATCACCGCTGAGGCGCCGGCCGCCACGACCGCGTCGAGCCCATCCCGAAACGGGAAGAACGCGTCGGACGCCGCGACTGACCCGGCAAGTGGGCGCGACGGATTCTCGGCCCGTTCTCTCGCCTTCATCACCGCCACGTTCACCGCGTCAACCCGGCTCATCTGACCAGCACCGACGGCGAGCGTCTGGCGGGCGTCCGTGAAGATCACCGTATTCGACTTCACGTGGGCGCAGACGCGCCACGCGAAACGCAGCGCTTCCCATTCGTCACTGGTCGGAGCACGTTTGGTTGCGATCGTGAACCCCGCAGGGAGATCACCGTCCCACGGCCGTTGCGCTTCGGCGACGAAATCACGCTCCTGCGCCAAGGTCGCACCGAGAATCGTTCTGAGTTCGATACCGCCCTTTTTGAGAGACGAGAAATCGGCGACCACGACCCGCATGTTGGTCTTGCGCGCGAGAATCGGTTTCGCGTCCGGCTCAACGGCCGGAGCAATCACCGCCTCGATGAACGTCGAGACAATAGCTTCAGCGGTCGCGATGTCGATCGGCCGGTTCACGGCGACAATGCCGCCGAACGCCGCCAGACTGTCAGCGTCGCGCGCGCGCACGTAGGCATCAGCCGACGAGGTCCCGATCGCCGCGCCACAGGGGTTGGTGTGCTTGACGACCACTGCCGCCGGCTCGTCGAACTCGAGCGCGATGCGCGCGGCCGCATCCAGGTCCAGGAGGTTGGTGTACGAGAGTTCCTTACCCTGAAGAATGCTGGCCGCGCCCAGACCTGCGGCGACGTGGACGCCACCGACGCCGCCCGCGCCACTGACGTACCACGCCGCCTTCTGGTGTGGGTTCTCGCCATAGCGAAGGTCGCGCATTTTCTCGAGCTCGAAGCCAAGCGACGCCGGCAGCACGATGCCCGACGGCGGCTTGCGTTCGAAGGTCTCGCCGGTCAGCTCGATAGCGGCCAGCGTACGTGAGATCGCGGTGTCGTACGACGCGGTGTGCGCCAACGCCTTCCGCATCAGATCAAAGCGGAACGCCAGGCTCGGGCCGGCATCGATTTCGGCAAGCAGTCGTGTGTAGTCGACGGGATCGACCACCACCATGACGCCACGGAAGTTCTTCGCGGCGGCACGTACCATCGACGGTCCACCGATGTCGATCTCTTCGACCAGCGAGTCGAACGGGGTCGCCGGATTCGAGGCGGCCTTCACGAACGGATAGAGATTGACCACGACCACGTCGACAAGGTCGATCCCCATCGATTTCAGAGCCGACAGGTCGTCGGCCCGCTCGCGCCGGGCCAGAATGCCGCCGTGAAGAGCCGGATGCAGCGTCTTCACGCGGCCATCCATCATCTCGGGGAATCCGGTGACCTCGGACACATTGGTGACAGGCAGTCCGGCCTCGGCGAGGGTACGGGCGGTACCGCCGGTGGAGACCAGTTCGAAACCGCGTTCGACAAGACCGCGGGCAAGATCGGTGACACCGGTCTTGTCAGAGACGCTCAGCAGGGCTCTTGGCATATAGGGTGAAGTCCAGTATTATCTCCCGGACGCCGGGCGGGCCTGGCGCCGTAAGGGAAAGGCCGCAACTTTGCGGCCTTTTTTTATGCTCCGACTTGGCGCGAGAGGCTCCTTTTTGAGCAGATCACGCGAACCTCGGGGTTGGTTTACTGACTCGGCGACTCGCCGACGTCACAGCAAGCAGGAAGAGAACGATGCGTATCACAGGCAAGGTCAAGTGGTTCAACAACGCCAAGGGTTATGGGTTCATCGAGCGAGACGGTGGTAGCGACGTGTTCGTCCACTACTCGGCCATTCAGGGCGACGGCTTCCGTTCGCTCGAAGAAGGTCAGGCCGTTGAGTTCGAGATCGTTGACGGTCCAAAGGGCCCGCAGGCCGGCAACGTCACCAAAGTCTAGTATCTAGCAGGTTGAGGGCCGGGAGCGTCGACCGGAAGGTCCGCTCTCGGCCCTTGCCATTTCAGGGTTCAGAGTTCAGGGTTCTAGGTTCCAGGCTCGTCCGCTCCGCGTAGTGCCCGCGCCGTAAAGTTCACCTTCCCCTCTTTCACGGCCACCCGGAACGCCACTTCGTTTCCCCCGCCGGCCTTCATCTTCAGCACCTGCGTCTTCACCAGTTCCGCGAATCGGTGGAACGGCACGTTGTCCGCGCCCACCTCCCGTCGCGCCTCCGACACCGATTCGTAGAGTTCGTGCAGCTTGTCCATCTCCTTCAGCGGATCGCTTAAGGCCGCGACGTGCAGAATGCGATCAGGCGACCGCTTCTCCTTCTCGGCCGCTCGTGGCGGCGCCGCCCCATGTGCGAACGGGCCGGCACGACCCTCTTCACGCGCGCGCAGGCCGCGATCCCACAAGTCGACAAACGTCGCAAACCGTGTCTGCAGCGTCAGGAACCGGAAGCGGTCGCCGTAGTTCACCATCGGTGACCGATCGATCTGCTTGACCGTGGCTTCGACGCGGCTCCGCGTCTCCCAGGGCGGCCTCGGCAGCCGACCGGCGAAGAACATGTTGTATTCGGCTTCAAGCCGCTTGAGGTCGGCTTCGAGGCGGGCGAGATCGCGGTCGATTTCCTGGCTGGCCACAGGATCAGCGCGGCAACAAGAGCCACACCAGCGGCAGCCAGAGCTCTCTGGCGAACGGCACCGGCCGATCGTCGATCAGCACTTCGGTCGCGTCCCAGGTCCCGACGACATGAAAGAGGTCGCGCAGCTTCTCGGCGTCGCTCGAGGTGAAACGCGCTCGATAGCGGAGTGCCGCGCCATGGCCGGTTTCACGAAACTCTGACGCCACACGTGCCAGTTCGAGGGCGCGCGCAAAGTCTGGCCGGTCGAGGACCGGAAACACCAGCGTGATCGAGAACGGACGCGTCCCCGAGCCGAACAGCGCCTCGTGGAGATCGGGGTCGATCGCCGCGAGCTCTTCGTCGGTCGGCTGCTCGGGCAGTTCGGCGTACGGCCAGAACCGCTCGAGCGGACGATACTTGGGGGCGTCGGCCGTCACCCCTTCATGCTAACAGCGATCGCGCTGGCTGATCGAGGGCAGGTTGATGGGATGCGAGTTTCCGACATCGTCGGTGATCGTCGCCTCGACCGAGGCACTCGAATCTTCGGTCTCGACAACCGGCGAGTAGCTCTGCTCGAACGTCAGAATCTTGCTCTGGCTCGCATTGATGTGATTGCTGCCGCCAAGGGCCGCACTGAGTTCGGCGGCGTTGTAGGTCTTGGTCACCTTGATATTGCCGCCCAGGTCGCGGAACCGGATGGTGAGCGAGCTGATGTCGTAACCGATGCTGCCGCCAGTTTCGGCAATCGTGATGTCGATGCCGGCGCGGAATGGTCCGCACAGGCGCTTGAAGGTGGGCGTGAAGGTCGGCGTGGCTCGGAGCGTGACCAGCGCGGCCAGTGACCCGCTGCTGCCCTGATACACCGCCGAGATCGTGGCAGTGCCGTGCCCAACAGCCGTCACCAGCCCCGTGCTGGTGACAGTGGCCACCGTGGCGGCACTCGTCGACCATGTGGCCGTGGCCGACACATCCTGTGTGCCGCCGCCTGACATCGACGCCGAGGCAGTCAGCTGGCTGGTCGCGTTCTTCGAGGTGAACGCACCGTTGCCGGCGATCGCGACGCCGCTCACTGTCGGGGTCGGCGTCGCACTGCTTGACGACGAGGTGGTGCAGGCCCAGGCAAAGGTGGACGACAGCAGCAGGGCTGTGACAAAGCGTGTTCTCATGTGCGCTCCGGACTGAAGAACGTGCAACGACATCATGAGACGTATCGGCCGAGGTCAGCCGAGCAGGAGGGCTGGTGCCGCACGGACGTGCGGCGGGTCACGGAAAGCCAGAGCGGCCGATAAACGCGAACTAGAAAATGGTGCCGATAGAAGCGGCAGCCCAGTCCATCACCTGCGCGGGCAGGACGCCAAGGTAAAGGACGATCACGGCAGTGACGACGAGCGCAGCGGCAGCGATGGCCGGAATCGACGGGACGCGAATGGGCGTGGCCGACGCCGGGGTCATGTACATCATGACGATGACCCGCAGGTAGAAGAACACGGAGACCACGCTCGTGAGCACGCCGATGATCGCGAGCCAGGTATAGCCGGCCTGCACCGCCGCGATGAACACGTAGTACTTGGCGATGAAGCCCCCGAAGGGCGGAAATCCGCCGAGCGAGAGCAGGAACATCGCCATGAGCGCAGCCAGCCATGGATGCTGCTGCCACAGGCCGGCGTAGTCGCTGATCTGATCGTTGGCGCGCTCGCGACTCTCGATGAGACCGATCAGGCCGAACGCCCCGAGGTTCGTGATCGCGTAGGTGGCCAGGTAGAACAGGATGGCGCCCTTGCCGAGATCGTTGCCGGCGAGCAGTGCCACCAGCAGATAGCCGCCATGCGCGATGCTCGAATACGCCAGCATGCGCTTGATGCTCGACTGCGACACGCCGACCACGGTGCCAACAATCATCGTGGCCGCCGCCACCGCCCAGACAACGTCGGCCCACTCGCCGCGAAGCGGCTCGAACGCAGCCAGGAACACGCGCGTGAAAGCGGCAAAGGCCGCGGCCTTCACTCCGGTCGACATGAATCCGGTGACCGGCGGCGGTGCCCCTTCGTAGGCGTCCGGCGTCCACATGTGGAACGGCACAGCCGACACCTTGAACGCGAATCCCACGAACAGCATGCCCATGGCGAAGAGCAGCATTGGCGAGGGTGCCATCGACTGCGCAGCGATGGCCGCGCCGATCTTCGTCAGGTTGGTCGAGCCGGTGACGCCCCAGGTGAACGCGATGCCGTACAGGAAGAAGGCGCTGGCAAAGGCACCCAGCAGGAAGTACTTCATCGCCGCTTCGGTGGCCACCGCCGAATCGCGGCGAATCCCCGTGAGCACATACACGGCCAGTGACAGCACTTCGAGCGCCAGAAAGATCAGCAGCAGATCCGACGCCATCGCCATGAGGATCATGCCGGCGGTGGCAAACAGCATCAGCGCGTAGTACTCGCCGAGCGGCAGCCCTTCACGTTCGACGACCGGACTCGAGAAGGCAATCGACAGGATGCCAACCAGAATCAGAATCCAGGTGACGAACAGCCCGAAGTTGTCGGCGACGACCATGTCGAAGCTGGTCGCGTTGCGGTTCCACAGGAGGAATGTCGAAATCGCCGCGCCAATCAGTCCGACGATGCCGAGCGGACCGATCGGCATCCGCTCTCGCGGCGCGCGGAACGCTTCAGCGGTCATGGCGGCGATGGCGGCCGCGGTGACGCAGGCCATGGGGACGATCGCGCTCAAAGAGTTGAACATGATCCTAGTTTCCGCCCGCCGACGGTGATTGTCCGCCTGGCGCGGGTTGCTGCGCCTGCACGGCGGTACTCTGGCGCATCTGACCGAGCAGACGCTCGATCGACGGCGCCATCGGCTTCAGGAACAGGTTCGGAAAGACGCCCATCACAATCGACAGCGCGATCACCGGCACGAGCAGCACCCACTCACGAGGCTGCAGATCGGGCAGCGCTTTGTTTTTTTCGGTAATCGGCCCGTAGTTGACGCGCTGGAACATCCACAGCATGTAGGTGGCCGACAGGATCACACCAGTCGCGGCGAAGACCGCAAACTTCGGCTCCCAGGCGAACGCGCCGAGGAGAATGAGAAATTCGCCGACGAATCCGTTCAGCCCTGGCAGTCCGATCGACGCCAGCGTAATGATCAGGAAGGCCGCGACGAGACGTGGCGTCACGTGCTTGAGGCCGCCGTATTCCGAGATCAGGCGGGTGTGCCGACGGTCTGACAGCATGCCAACGATGAGGAAGAGCCCGCCGGTGCTGATGCCATGGTTCAGCATCTGGTACACCGCACCCTGGACGCCGTAGGTGTTCATCGCCGCGAGCCCGAGCACGACGAACCCGAGGTGGCTGACGCTCGAGTAGGCCACCAGCTTCTTCATGTCCGGCTGCACCATGGCCACCAGTGCGCCGTAGATGATGCCGACCACCGCAAGGAAGCCGAGATACGGCGCAAACGCCACCGCCGCCTCTGGAAACAGCGGGAACGCAAATCGGATCAGGCCATACGTGCCCATCTTGAGGAGCACGCCGGCCAGGATCACCGAGCCGGCCGTTGGCGCTTCGACGTGCGCATCCGGCAGCCAGGTGTGGAACGGGAACAGCGGCACCTTGATGGCGAACGCCAGCGCGAACGCCAGGAAGTACCAGTACTGCAGGTGTGACGGGATCGTCAGGTCGTACAGCGCCAGCAGGTCGAAGCTGTAGTTGCCGGTGGCCTGCGCATGGAGCGTCGCCAGGCCAAGAATCGCCAGCAGCATGAGCACGCTGCCGGCCATGGTGTAGAGCAGGAACTTGATGGCGGCATAGATGCGACGGTCGTAGCCCCAGATGCCGATGAGGAAGTACATCGGAATCAGCATCGCGTCCCAGAACACGTAGAAGAGAAACAGATCGAGCGACACGAACACGCCGATCATCGCCGCTTCGAGCAGCAGCACCGTCATGCAGAAGGCGCGCGTCTTCTTGTGCACGGACTCCCATGAGCACAGCAGCGCAATCGGCGTGAGAAAACCGGTAAGCACGATCAGCAGCAGGCTGATGCCGTCGACGCCGATCGCGTAGGTAATGCCGAAGGCGGGAATCCAGGCGTGCCGCTCAACGAACTGGAAGTCGGCCGAGGTGCTGTCGAACTGCGCCCACAGCAGCGCCGTCACCACGAACACCACCAGCGAGATCGCCAGCGCGACGTTGCGAATCGCCGATTCGTGCTCGTGATCGTCCTTGAGTGCCAGAAGTGCCAGGGCACCGGCCACCGGCAGGGCGATGAGCGTGGTCAGTATCGGAAACGGCATCCCACTAATTCCACAAGTAGTAGCCGAGCACCAGAACGACGCCGAAGACGAGCGATGCCGCGTAGGCGCGCACCGATCCGGTCTGCGCGCGTCTCATTCCGCTGCTCAGAAGACCGACGGCCCCTGCCGTCCCATTGACTGTGCCGTCGATGATCTTCGCGTCGACGATCTTCCACAGCCCGAACTCGGACAGAAGCTTCAGCGGCTGCACAATCGTCGCGTCGTAGATCTCGTCGACGTAGTACTTGTTCGAGAGGAGCGTGCGGAGCGCCGCAAACGACTCGGCCACCTTGTCGGCGGCGCGGCGGTTGAACAGGAAGAAGAACGCCGCGATCCCGATGCCTGACAACGCCACCGCCGTCGACAGCCCCATCAGCGCCAGCTCCGTCGACTCGGCGCCTTCAGCCTCGTGGTGCTCGGCGTCGCCTTCGACGGCACCGCCACTTTCGGTGACGGCTGTCTCAGCGTGTCCCATGAGCGCCGGCTCGAGGAACGCTTCGATCGCGTTCGAGCCACCAAGCGCATGCGGCACGCCGACATAGCCGGCAAGCACTGAACCGATCGCGAGCACGATCAGCGCGACGGCCATCGGTTTCGGCGCGTCGTGCAGATGCGAGCCATGGCCACCGTGACCATCCGCATCATGGCCATGGGCGTCGTGGCCGTGAGCGTCGTGCCCGTGCGCTGCCGGCGCACCATGGCTGTGTGCGGCGTGGGGATCGTGACCGTGTCCGGCATGCGCCACGGCTGGCGCGGCCGCACGCTCGCCATGGAACGTCATGAACACCAGCCGGAACATGTAGATCGCCGTCAGGAACGACGTCAGCACACCCAGCACCCACAGGAGGGTGTGTCCACTCGTGTACGTCTTGTAGAGAATCTCGTCCTTGCTGAAGAACCCGGCCAGACCCGGCACACCGGCAATGGCCAGCGCGCCGATCAGGAACGTCCAGTAAGTGATCGGCAGGTCTTTCTTCAGCCCGCCCATCCGGCGCATGTCCTGCTCGCCTGCCAGCGCGTGAATGACCGCGCCCGACCCGAGGAACATCAGCGCCTTGAAGAAGGCATGGGTGTAGAGATGGAAGATGCCGGCCGAGTACGCCCCCACGCCCATCGCCAGAAACATGTAGCCAAGCTGCGACACCGTCGAATACGCGAGCACGCGCTTGATGTCGTTCTGCACCAGACCGATGGTGCCGGCCATGAACGCCGTCAGCACGCCCACGGTGGCAATGATCGTCAGCGTTTCCGGCGCGTGACTGAACAGCACGGCGTTGCGGCCAATCATGTACACGCCCGCCGTCACCATCGTCGCGGCGTGGATGAGCGCCGACACCGGCGTCGGGCCTTCCATCGCATCCGGCAGCCAGGTGTGGAGGCCGAGCTGCGCCGACTTGCCCATCGCGCCGATGAACAGCAGCAGGCAAAGCG
>CADEEX010000043.1:1018-18908 GCA_902826465.1 uncultured Acidobacteriota bacterium | reverse complement strand
CGGTCGCGGCGTGGGTGTGGTAGGCGCACTGTTCGCCGCGGTGGACGGCGCCGCGCGTCTGTGGGACGAACGGGGCATGTGGCGCTCGCCGGCTGTGCGTCAGCTCTATCCGTGGCGCAGTGCCCTCCGTGCGGTGGTTGTGGCTCTGGCGCTGGCGGTGGCCATCGTCGCCGTCCCGCTGCTCGTGATGGCGCTGGGCCTCATCGTCTATCCGATCGATTTCGTGAGCAAGATGCTCGGCGCTTCCGGCGCCGCCAGCCTGGTGAGCGCCTACTTGCGCGTCACCGAGCGCGCCTTCGCCCCGCAAGGATTGCCGACCTGGTTGCCTCGCATCGTCCTGCTGGTGCTTGGGAGCACGGCGATCGCTGCGCTGGCGTCAGGCTATCGGCGCTCGCGCGGACGGCTACGCCGCGGTGGCTTCTGGTGGCGGCTGCTGCCGTCGCCGCTCACGTCCACACCCGCTATCGATCTCACCTGGACCGCGTTGTGGGACCTCGTTCGAGGCGCCGCGCAGTTGAAGGAGCCGTCGCATCTCGAGCTGGCGCGCCGCTATACCGAACTCCTCGCCGACAACCTTGGCCAGCCCGGCTTCCGCGAACTCCTCGTCGTCGTGCACGACGTTGATGCCGGCCGCGATCTGGTGTGCGCACTGGTGGCCGAGTCTCGCCGCGCCGGACTCGTGCGCCGCGCCTCGATCGAAGACACAGAGGCACGTCGCGCGGAGGTGCTCGACCTCACCGGCCTGGGACGCGATCACCTGTCGGACGCCGTTGCCGCCGCGCTCACCATTCCTCTGGCGACCGAGTATCACCAGGTGCAGTTCGCGCCGGAAGCGTACTGGCGAGGCGAGCGCCATCGTTTGTCTGACCGGCCCGCCGCCATCGCGCGCGTCGTCGATGAACTCATCGCGCTGAGCGTCGAGCAGATCATCATCGTGTCGGCGGCACCAGAGTCGCCTGGGCCGCATGCGCTTGGCGCGGCCAGAACCGATGGGCGTGGACGGATGGGGGAGTGGATGCAGTCGGCGGAAGCGGCCGCACTGCGGGATCTGCTGGCACGCGACCAGGGGTCCAGTCCGCGCATCTTCCCGATCCAGCCCGCACACAATCCCGTCGGCCCGTTCGATTTCGAAGGCGGCTTCGACGATCGCTCAGCGCGTCCGCAGAGCCTTGCCGAACTGATGAACCGCGGCTACGAAGATGCCTTCCACCAGTTCGTCGAACCCGTGGTCGGTGCGAGTGGCGACAGGGTGGGGATGGCTTAGGGCTCACGGCTCAGGGCTCACGGCGGCTCAGGGCTCACGGCTCAGGGCAGACACGGCTCAGGGCTTACGGCTCACGGCTTAGAGCGGCTGGCTCGCGTCTTGAAACATCCGGGGCATGAGCAGAGATCACCGCAAGCTTGACGTCTTCAACGCTTCCGACGCGCTCGTCCTGGATATCTACCGGTCTACCAACGAGTTCCCTATCTACGAACGGTACGGTCTGCAGGCGCAAATTCGCCGCGCGGCGGTCTCGGTCTCTTCCAACATCGTTGAAGGATCTGCACGCCGGTCGACCAGGGACTATGTCAATTTTCTCAACATCGCTGCAGGTAGCGCGTCTGAGACGAGGTATCTCGCGACGTTGGCCGCGCGCCTCGGTTACATCCCAGTCGAGGCTGGCCAGAGGCTGGAAGCCGCGTACACGTCGGTGTGTGCGCAACTCGTCGCGTTGATCCACGCGCTGGAGTCAAAGCCCTAAGCCTTGACCTACTCGAATGCGGTGATCCACACCACCCCGTCTTCCTTTCGAAGACGTACACCTAGCGTCCCTGTGGTGGGCCTGGACATAACCACATCGTGGGCTTTGGCGCCACGACGCCAATAGGTGGTGAATTTGAGGCGTTCGCCGTCTTGGTCCACGATCATCAGATTTGCCGTGGTTCCGAGATAGGCCAGATCGGACAGAATCTCGCGAGCTCTCTCCGGTGGCATGCCGGCACCAACAAGTTCGGTTTCTTGAACGTCCCGAGCCGGGAACACGACAACCGTGAATGGCGAACTGGCGTTGCTCACGGGATTGTAGCGGACTGTCGCCGAAGCACCGTCCTGCTGTGCGCTCAGCGCCTCTGCGGACTCCACCACGCGATAAGCGAGTTGGGTCGCGTTGTCCCTGCACCCGACGCAGCAGGACAACGTTCCAACTAGACAGAGCAGACGTAGACAGAGATGCCGTATGTGCATCAGACCCAGCAACATTGGCTTAAGCCCTAAGCCCTAAGCCCTGCCCTAAGCCTTAACCGCTGTCTCTTTCTTCTTCTCCGCGCCCGCCGATTCGTGCAGGAACTGCTGCATGAACTCGTGCAGCTTCGGGACCACGAGTTCGGTGTCTTCCAGCTTGTACTTGCGGCGGAACGCGGCGAAGGGAACGACGGCCTTGGCCATGGCGCGGTGGCCGCCAGCGCTGCCGATGTCGAGGAAGTAGCGGCGCACGAACTCGCCGGCATTCTTGGTGTAGCCGAGATTCCTGACCGACACGATCAGCGTGTCGTTGACGACGCCGGCGATCACGGTCCACTTGACGTTCTCGAGCTGCAGGAAGAAGTCGGCGACGTAGGGGATGAAGTCTTCGCGCGGGCTCGAGCCGACGAACGCGCAGAACACCTGATCGATCATCGCGCCGCTCTTGTGCGCGCGCGTCACGTAGTCGAGCCGTTCCTGCGTGATTTCGGCGCCTTCCATCTTGCGAATCAGCGTCGCGTCAGAGAGCGGATAGAGGAACGAGAACGCTTCGATGTCGGCACGATTCGCCTGCCGGTTGAAGAACAGCGTGTCCGACTTGATCGCGTAGAGCATCGCGGTGGCGGTGCGTTCCGAGATGTCGACGTCTACCGACCGCAGGTGTTCCGTGAGAATCGTGCAGGTAGACCCGTAGTCGGCGCGAATGTCCTTGTAGAGCGCGTTGTAGCCCGGTTGCTCCGGATGATGGTCGATCACGAGATCGACATGCTCGACGCCGCCGCCGAAGTAGTGCGGCTGCACGTCGACCATGGCGATGCGGTCGAAGTGCGTCAGCATGTCCTTGTTGAGCGTCTCGACGTGCAGGTCGAGCAGGTTGACCATGCGCAGGTTCTCTGGCCGCGTCACGTTCTGGAAGGCGCCGATCACGCAGGTGGTCTTGGTGCGGTGCAACACGGTACGCAGCGCCAGGCCGCTGGCCATCGCGTCTGGATCAGGGTCGTTGTGCAGGACGATGAGGACGTGGTCGGCGTCGCTGAAGTAGCGCTGGTACTGCTGGACGCGGGCGCGGTCGAGCGAGCGGCCGAACTCGGTGAGCAGCGGCCCACCGAACAGCTCGGACATCGACAGGTACGAGACGTCGGGAAACTCCTCGCGGAGTTCGTCAGCGCGGCGTTCGGTGGCCTCGGCGCCAACACCCAGCACGTAGATGAGTGCGGCCCCGGCGTCGCGCGCCGCGTCGAGCACCTTCTTCAGGCCGCGCCGGCCGTTGTCTTCGATGATGACGCAGGTGCTTGGCGACAGATCCGCCTTGATGTAGGTGTCGGTCCGCTTGGCGTCGCCGAACGTGACACTCGCACCCGCCTCGTGGAGGCGCCGCGCCAGAGGCTTGGTTTCGACGATGAACTGGACCTCGAAGCCGGGCAGCAGGATCTCGTCGAGCATCCTGATGACCACCTCGTCCTGACAGACGGCTAAACAACGCATGCAGGGGGCAGACCGTCGATTATAGCGAGGTTCGAGGTTCGAGGGGCGGGGACAGGGAGGGACACCTCCCCACATCCCCAGATCACTAAATTTCCCGATTCAACATACGATGGGGGTTTCGTATGCCTTCGGTGTTCGATCGCTTTACCCTCGTCTCCGACTTCGTCCTCGCCGGCGATCAGCCACGCGCCATCGGCGAGCTCACCGAGGGGCTGGAACGGGGCGACACCCATCAGGTGCTGCTCGGCGTCACCGGGTCTGGCAAGACCTTCACCATGGCGCAGACCATCGCCCGGGTGAACCGCCCGACGCTGGTCATGGCCCACAACAAGACCCTGGCCGCTCAGCTCTACCAGGAGTTCAAGCGCTTCTTCCCCGAGAACGCGGTCGAGTACTTCGTCAGCTACTACGACTACTACCAGCCGGAAGCCTACGTGCCGGCCACCGACTCGTATATCGAGAAGGAAGCGACGATTAACGAAGAAATCGATCGCATGCGGCTCTCGGCCACGCGGTCGCTGTTCGAACGCCGCGATGTCATCATCGTGGCCAGCGTCTCATGCATTTACGGCCTCGGGTCTCCAGAGGCCTACTACGGCATGCTGCTGCCGCTCGAGCGCGGCCAGCGGATTGGCCGCGATCAGATCCTCAGGAAGCTGGTCGAGATTCAGTACGAACGCAACGATCACGATTTCGGTCGCGGCACCTTCCGTGTCCGCGGCGACATCGTCGAGGTCTACCCGTCGTACGAAGAGACCGGACTGCGGATTGAGCTGTTCGGCGATGAGATCGACAGCCTCGCCACGTTCGACCCGCTTACGGGGAAGACCCTCAAGCGGCACGACAAGATTGCGGTGTACCCGAAGTCGCACTTCGTCGCCCCGCGCGAGCGGACCAAGCAGGCGGTCATCACCATCAAGGAAGAACTGACCTGGCGGCGCACGGAACTCGAGAAGAACGGACAACTGCTCGAGGCCCAGCGCCTGCATCAGCGGACCATGTTCGACCTCGAGATGATTCAGGAAATCGGCTACTGCCATGGCATCGAGAACTACGCCAGGCACCTGACGGGCCGCAACCCGGGCGAGCCGCCGCCGACGCTGCTCGATTACCTGCCGAGCGACGCGCTGGTCGTCGTTGACGAGAGTCATCAGACGGTGCCGCAGGTGCGCGGCATGTATGCCGGCGACCGTTCGCGCAAGGAAGTGCTGGTCGCCTATGGTTTCCGCCTGCCGTCGGCGCTCGACAACCGACCCCTGAATTTTGCCGAATGGGAAGCCCGCGTCGGCCAGGTGGTGTTCGTGTCGGCGACGCCGGGCGCCTACGAACTGGCCAAGGCGCAGGGTGTGGTGGTTGAGCAGATCATCCGTCCCACCGGCCTCATCGATCCGCCGATCGACATCCGGCCGGTGAAGGGGCAGGTCGACGATCTGCTGGGTGAGATTCGCGCGCGCGCCGAGAAGCACGAGCGGGTGCTGGTGACGACGCTCACCAAGCGGATGGCGGAAGACCTGACGCAGTACTATCAGGAGCTCGGCGTGAAGGTGCGCTACCTGCACTCCGACATCGACACGTTGGAGCGGATCGAGATTCTCAGGGAACTGCGCCGCGGTACCTTCGATGTGCTGGTCGGCATCAATCTGCTGCGCGAAGGGCTCGACCTCCCGGAAGTGTCGCTGGTGGCGATTCTCGACGCCGACAAGGAAGGGTTCCTCCGCTCGGCCGGGTCGCTGATTCAGACGTCGGGCCGGGCCGCCAGAAACATCAACGGCCGCGTCATCATGTACGCTGACAAGCAGACCGACTCGATGCGTGCCGCGATCAGTGAAACCGCCCGGCGGCGGACGATACAGGCCGCCTACAACGTCGAACACGGCATCACGCCGCAGTCAATCGTCAAGCAGATCGACGGCGTGATGAGCAGCGTGTACGAACGCGACTACATGACCACGCCAATCCTGATACAGGACGGCATGAAGGTGTTCCGCACCCAGGCCGAACTCGATGCCCACATCGGGGGGCTGCAGGAGAAGATGCGCGCAGCCGCCGCCAATCTCGATTTCGAGAAGGCAGCTTCCCTTCGCGACGACATCAAACGTTTGCGCAATGCCGACCTCGGTTTACCGTGGCCGGCGCGAAAGGGATGAGCGCGTTGCTGTTCGAAGAGCCCCTGAAGAAAGTCACTGCGGAAGTTCAGGAATATGTGCGGATGCTCGGGCAGACCTACCGGGGTCTGGTCCGCGGTCCGTACTACCGGCACGACATCGTCGATCAGTTCGACGCGATTGGCGTGCAGTCGATGACCGTCGTCCTGCTGACCGGGTTCTTCACCGGTGCGGTGCTGGCGCTGCAGAGCGGACAGACGCTCGATCAGTTTGGCGCTCGCCCCGTCGTGGGCCGGTTGGTGAGTGCGTCGATGGTGAAAGAGCTTGGACCGGTGCTGACCGGGTTGATGCTCAGCGGTCGCATCGGGTCGGGCATTGCCGCCGAGCTCGGCTCGATGATGGTCACGGATCAGATCAACGCGCTCCGTGCGCTCGGCACCGACCCCATCCGCAAGCTGGTCGTGCCCAGAATCCTGGCCGGCTTCTTCATGGCACCGGTGCTGACGGTGATTGCCGACTTCGTCGGCATCCTCGGCGGCTGGATTGTCGCGAGGTTTCAGCTTCAGGTTTCGAGCGGCGTCTACTGGTCATCGATCTTGCAGGGCCTCTACATGCAGGACATCTGGATGGGGATCATCAAGCCGTTCGTGCTCGGGTTCGTCATCGTCAGCATTGCCTGTCATGTGGGGCTGCGGACAAAGGGAGGCACGCAAGGCGTCGGTCGATCGACCACCAACTCTGTCGTCGCCGGATCCGTGGCGGTGATTGCCGTCGACTTCTTCATCACCCGCATTCTCTTTTCGGTGTTGTACTGAGGACCAGTGAGCGCTTCGCCTAACAACGCCAGCCATCTGACGTCGCCTGCCGGCGGCGGCGTCGCCATGTTGCAGGCGCCCGAGGAGCCGGTCATCAAGTTCGAGCACGTCCGGTTGTCGTTCGACGACAACGTCGTGCTGAAGGACGTCAGCTTCACGTTGCCACGCGGGCACACCAAGCTGATTCTCGGCGCCAGCGGCTCGGGCAAGTCGACGATCCTGAAGATCATCACCGGGCTGCTCCGCGCCGATTCGGGCGCGGTGATCGTCAATGGTCATCGGGTCGATCAAATGAGCGAGCAGGAGATGATGCCGGTGCGAGCCGACCTTGGGATGATCTTCCAGGAAGGGGCGCTCTTCGACTCGCTCACCGTGCGCGAGAACGTTGGCTACAAGCTCTACGAGGAGAGCGCGATGCCGATCGACGAGGCGCACCGACGCGTCGAAGAGGTGCTCGGCTTTGTCGGCATGGCCGAGTTCATCGATCGGATGCCGTCGGCGCTGTCGGGTGGCCAGCGGCGCCGCGTCGCCATTGCCAGGTCGATGGCGTTCAAACCTGGCGTGCTGCTCTACGACGAGGCGACCACCGGGCTCGACCCGATTACGGCGACGACCATCAACGAAGAGGTGGTCAAGCTGCGCGACCTCGAAGAAGTCAGCTCCATCGTCGTCACGCACCAGCTGCGCGATGCGTTTTTCGTGGCCGACAACATGGCCAGACGGAACCATGATGGCTCGGTGGAGATTCTGGAGGCGCCGCCGTCGAAACAGGACGAGGCGTGCTTTCTGATGCTGCGCGAGGGCGTTATCGTGTTCGAGGGTAACGCCGCCGCCCTGCGCGCGTCGAACGATCCGTACATTCGCAACTTCTTGTCTTAAGGACGGTTTATGCCTCGCACACGCTCACTGGCGTGGTCGGAACTGAAAATCGGCGTCATCTCGATCGTCGCGATCGTGATCGCTGTCGTCACCATCTTCCTGCTGACCGGGGGCAGCGGCTTCTGGTGGCAGCGCTATTCGCTGAAGAGCCGTTTCACCAACGTGGCCGGACTGAATCCCGGCTCGCCGGTGCGTCTGGCCGGCGTCGAGATTGGCTCGGTCACCGAGGTCCAGCTGGTCGGCGAGCAGGTCGACGTGGTCTTCGAGGTGAAGGAAGACTTTCAGCCGCAGATCACCACCGGGTCGATGGCTCGGCTGGGTTCGGTGTCGCTCCTCGGCGAGAGCGCGGTCGACATCTCACCGTCGGCGTCCGGAACGCCGATTCCCGAGTGGGGCTATGTGCCGCAAGGGAAGGCGGCGGCAGCGCTCTCGGATATCACCGATCAAGCGGGTCAAGGGATCTCCGAGCTGACGGCGCTCATCACCGACATTCGCGGCGGCCGCGGCACCGTCGGCAAGCTGATGACCGACGAGCAGCTCTACGCCGAGCTGAATCGGTTCGTCGGCGTCGCCGGCGATCTCACGCAGGGCATCAAGGACGGCAAGGGCACGCTCGGCAAGCTCGTAAGCGACCCAAAGACAGCCGACACGTTGAACGCGACGCTGGCGAATATTGAGACCATGACCAAGTCGCTGAACGCCGGCGAAGGGAGTCTGGGGAAGCTGCTGAAGGACGAGGCGTTTGCCACGTCGCTGACCTCGGCCACCACGAACCTCGACACGCTCGTCGGCAAGCTGAATCGTGGCGAGGGCACGGTGGGCAAGCTGATGACCGACCCGGCGCTCTTCAACCAGCTGAACTCGATGACGGCGAAGCTCGATCAACTGGTGACGCAGCTGAACGCGGGCGAAGGGACGGCCGGACAGTTGCTGAAAGACAAACGGTTGTATGAGAACATAAACAACGTCGTCGGCGACATGCGCACGCTTATCGCCAACATCAACAAAGACCCGCGGAAGTACCTCAACATCAGGGTCAGCATTTTCTAGGGCTTAGGGCTCAGGGCTCAAGCCGGACTGAGACGCGGGCCTGAGCGAGGGTTTTTGCCTAAGCCGTAAGCCCTGAGCCTTAAGCCGTGATTAGCGAGGAGCGAGAGTGATGTCGAGACACGATGAAGGCTCTGGAGCGGGAAGCGTCCTGCTCGCATTCGTCCTCGGAGCCGTGAGCGGCGCCGCCGTTGCGCTGCTCTATGCGCCGGCCTCTGGCCGTGAAACGCGTGAGTACCTGGGCGACAAGGCGCGCGAAGGGCGTGAGCGCGCCACGGCGGCTGCCGAAAAGGGGCGCGAGTTCGTCAATCAGGGGCGCGAAACCCTGAACACGGCCATCGAGCGTGGTCGCGAGGCCTATCAGCAGGCGAGGTCGCGGGAGAACGCGTGAGCACCTGGGGCAACGTCTTCCTCGGCGTGATTGCGGTCGCGACACTGTCGACCGCTATTGTTCAGATTGCTGTGCTGATTGCTGCGGCAAAGCTGGCCCGTCGGCTCGAGAAGCTGACCGACACCGTTGAATCCGAACTCCGGCCGCTGTTCGCACATCTCGATTCGATTGGGCGTGAGGCGTCGCGGGCCACCTCGAAGGCCTCGGCGCAGGTTGAACGGGTCGACCTGCTGTTTGGCGACGTCGTCGCCCGCCTCGAAGACACCATGGACACCGTGCAGTCGGCGCTGTCGGTGCCGCTTCGTGAAGGCGGCGCCCTGCTGGCCGGCGTGCGGGCAGCCTTCGGAGGCCTGAAAGACCGTCGCCCGCGGACACGCTCCCGCGGAGACGACGAGGACGCGCTCTTCATCTAAGTTGTGATAGAACATCCCCACACACCCCTCGATAATCGCTCGGGGTGCCCTGAGCGCGTCGAAGGGCAGGGGGGCTTCCATGAATATGCGCATCTCCGGCTGCCTGATCGCAGCCATCGTTGGTCTGGGCGTCTCGGCAGCCAGCGCTCAGGAGAGCAAGTCGGCACCGCTCGCCAAGGAACTCGTCGCGGCACTCGACGCAGCGAAGCTCGATAGCATCGCGGCCAAAGACCCAGCGGCCCCCGACGTCTTCTTCGGCGCCCTGCACATTCCCGGTCTCCAGCTTCTCGTCCTCGACGGCCACTACTCGTCTCCCATGGCCCTCGAACTCCGCATCATTCGTCGCGAGTACAAGGACGCCTACCTCGATCTTCAGGGGTCGTCGCCCGTGGCCACCCGTGTGATGTTCGAAGACATGGGCGCCAATGGCCTGCTGGCCAAGCGTGTGCCGAATCAGGCGTTCGACAGCATCGATCGTGCGGGGAAGCGACTGAGCTTCGACAGCAACTGGAAGGCGCAGAAGATCAAGGAAGAGGAATACCTGAAGGCGCACGCCGAGGCTGACGCGCGCTACGCGCAGATCCTCACCTTGCTCATCGCCGAAGCGAAGCGCCCGAAGTAAGCGCCGCTATGCGGCCGTCTTGAGCCTGTAGCGGCTGTCTGCCGACAGCACGAGACGGCCATCGCGTACCAGCTCGCTGAAAATCCGCGAGCAGATGTCTCCCGCTAAACCGAAAAGGCGTGCACCCTGCGCAACGGTCAACGATGTGCCTGGCATTTCGTTGAACTCGTTGCAGATGCGATGTTGCAGGGCGGTGCGACGCATCCGGTCGCGTCGTTCGAACAGTGGAACCGTGCTGGCAGCGACTGGCGACAGCGTGACGTCATTCAGTCGGGCGAGGCGGGAATCGATCGTCGCGGGCTGTGTCATGAGCTCCTCCCAATCACGAACTAAGAGGGCGCCGTGTCGAGCGGCAAGCGCGGAATGTCGATTCGGTCGTTCTGGAAGTCTAGCGCCGCGTGAATCGCGTGGACAAGCAAACTCACCGTAAATCTTTCGGCTAGCCGCGCGTTCGCGCTGCCTGGCTCGGCTGTTGCTGATGCGACGCCTCGTGTCGGCGAATTGCCTACAGCCATCGCCCACGTGCGGCATCGCCGACGTCGTGTCCGGCTTCAGCCGGACCTCTCGTGCAGACTACTGCGGCGGATACCAGTTCCCGCCGCGCACCTCGATGCCGCTGCTCGCAAGCTCGCGGCGGAACGCGTCGAGACTCTGCGCGATGGTCATCCCGCCAGGCAGACCGGGCTGGGCGGCGCGTGGATTGGCCACACGCGACGCGTAGTCCTGATCGTAATGATAGGGGTACACGACTCTGGGCTTGAGAGCCCTGGTGCATTCGGCCGCCGCCGCAGGCGTCATGCGCTCGAGCGGAATGTTCATCGGCATGAATGCCACGTCGATATTCTTCAGCGCCCGCACTTCAGCGACGCATTCGGTGACGCCGGCAAACAGCAGGCGTCTTCCGCCGAGTGTCACGACGTAGCCGTTGGCTTCGCCCTTGGGATGCGCCGGTGCGCCCGGCTTGATGTCGTAGGCTGCGATCGCCTCGATGCGCACGCCCGCTACGGTTCGCGTCTCGCCATTCGCCATCACGACGCCGTCGGGCACGGCCTTGAGTCCATTGCCTGCGACCACCACCGGCGCAGCGGGCTTGCGGAGCTGCACGATGGCCTTCACGTCGAGGTGGTGCAGGACATCGTCGGTGATGAGAATCAGGTCGGGCGCCTTGGCGGGCTGCAGTGGACCAGCACGCCACGGATCGACCTGGATCACCTGGCCGCGATATTCGAGCTGGACGCTCGAGTGAATAAGCGGGGTGATGATGATGTCGCCCCCCTCGGCCGGGTAGCGGTCTGCGACCAGTGTGACGGCGGTGACGAATACAAGAAGCCACGAAGGCACGAAGACACGGAGATGTCTGTTCATCGGACTTTGTAGGCGACCAGTTCGCCGCTGTAGCCGGCGCCGCTGATGGCGACGACGAGATACTGCGTGCCGTTGTGCAGGTAGGTCATGGGCGAGCCGCTCTGGGGCGCCGCCATATACACCGCGCCAACTTCCGCGCCGGTGCGCTTATCGAACGCGCGCAGCATCGCGCCGCGCTGGCCGTTTGGCGTCGGTCCGATGTTCCCTTCGCCAGCGATCACGAGTGATTTCGTGACCAGCGTGCCGACGTTGTTGCCAGGGCGGCCGAGCGGTCCGAGCGAGAGTCCGGCCAGCGCGGGATGATTGCGGATGCTGTCCGGCGTCGCGCCGAACGGCACCTGCCAGCGGAACTCGCCCTTGTCCAAGTCGATGGCGGTAATGCGGCTGTAGGGCGGCTTCACGAGCGGCAGCCCCTGGGCGCTCAGCGCCGGACCTCCTGAGCGATCGCCGCCAGGCGCCGCGCCAACGTCCGCACCGGCACCCGCGGAGCGTCGCGCTCCGGTGAGCACCGTGCCCTGGTGGTAGGCCACGTCTGCCGCGCCCGGAGGCGGTGGCACGAGGCCGAGCGTCGCGATGCCGGTCTGCGACGCCACGAACAGCGTGTGCGTTTCAGGGTCGTACGAGCCACCGGGCCAATTCGTGGCCGCGGCCTGCGCGCCCATCGTCAACGTGGCAATAGGGCCTTCGGCGCGACTGACCGACGGCGGTGTGAACATCGGCCCCAGTCGGTACTGCGCCACGGCTTTCTCGGCCGCCGCGCGCAACTCCGGCGTGTAATTCACCAGGTCGTCGATGCTCAGTCCCTGACCATCGTAGGCCGGCGGTCTGGTGGGGAAGGGCTGCGTCGGCGAGTACCACTCGCCCGGGGTGTCGCCCTTCGGCACGGCGCGTTCCTCAATCGGCCAGATCGGTTCGCCCGTCTCCCGATTGAACACGTAGAGAAACGCCTGCTTGGTCGGCTGCGCCAGCGCTTTCACCGTGCGGCCGTTGATCGTGATGTCGGCCAGAATCGGTGCACACGGGATGTCCATGTCCCACATGCCGTGATGCACCAGCTGATAGTGCCACTTGCGCTGGCCCGTCTTCAGGTCGACGGCGACAATGCTTTCGGCGAAGAGGTTATTGCCCGGACGTTCGCCGCCGTAGTAGTCGTGCGTCGGCAGTTCCACCGGCAGATAGGCGAGGCCGAGCGTTTCGTCGATCGAGATCTGCGCCCACACGCCGGTGTTACCGCTGTACGACCACGAGTCTTTCTCCCACGTGTCGTTGCCGAATTCGCCAGGGCGCGGAATGGTGTGGAAGGTCCACAGGCGCTTGCCGGTGCGCACGTCGAACCCGCGCACGTAGCCCTTCACGTTGGCCTTGCTCTTCGGATTGGCGCCGGTTTCGAAGGCGGCGCCGATGATCACCGTGTTGCCGGCCACGGCCGGCGTCGAATGCAGTCCAACCGGAGCCGTCTCGAGATCCAGCGGCTGATCGAAATCTGCCTTGAGATCGACGATGCCGCGGGTGCCGAAGGTGCTGATGCGCTCGCCGGTCTTCGCGTCGAGGGCGACGAGCTGGTAGCCGGGCGTCACGTAGAGGATTCGCTCGTCGTCTCCGGCGCGCCAGTACGACAGCCCGCGCCCGGAGAGCTGGCGCGGCGCCGAGCGGCCGCGCGCACCTTCCTGCTCGCTGTGCATCCACAGCAGTTCGCCGGTGCCGGCGTCGAGCGCGACCACGGCCCGCCGTGTGCCGGCAGTGGAAAACAGCCGTCCGCCAATCATGAGCGGTGTCGACTCGAACTGGAACTCGGGACGTGGTCCGAGGCGGTCGGTCTTGAACCGCCACGCCACGTCGAGCGTGCCGAAGTTGCTGGCGTTGATCTGGTCGAGCGGCGCGTAACGCGTGTGGCCTAAGTCGCCACCATAGGACGGCCACTGGCCACCGGGTGCGCCCTGTTGCGCGAAGTAGGTGCCGCTGCTCAACACGCCGATCACGGCCGTGGCCACAGAGATACGCCTTAGGCTCATAGGAGGCGCATCATACAGCGGCTTCGAGGCGGTCGGCATCTTCACGGCTTCCAGCGATCGGCCACCCATCGTCCGGCTCGTCGCAAGGCATCGACGTAGCGGAACATCTCGAAGTGCGTGAAGTCGTCGAGGGCTTCGAAACGGACGGTGCGTCCTGCGCGCTCGAGTGCTCGGGCGTTCCGTTCGGCCGGCGCAAACGGCACGACCTCGTCGTTGCGACTGTGGATGATGTACGTCGGTTGTGGCGCCAACGACTCGGGAGGAAGGTCGCCGATCGATGCGGCCATCGGGATCGCCGCGGTGTAGAGGTCGGCGTGACGCGAGGCGTGGAACCATGTGCCGCGCCCGCCCATGCTGAAACCGGTGACGAGTACGCGGCGCTTGTCGATGGTGTAACTCCTCAGCGCCTCTTCGACGACCGCCATCACGGCGGCGTCGGACGCCTGGTCGGACCAGGCATTGGTCGGACAATCGGGCGCCACGATGATCGGGTGCAAGTCGCGAAGCGCCGGCTCGACGAGCAGGCGCGTGAACGCGGCGCCGTAGTAGCGCATCCGCTGCCCGCCGGAGTGCAGCACCACGACCAGCGGCGCGGGTGTGTTCGGGTTGTAGCCGCGCGGCACGGACACGCCGTAGAGCACCTGTCCCACCTGCGGAACGTCGAGCGCGAGTTCGTGGAGGCCGGCCGACGTTGGCAGGTCGCCGAGGAGGGCCAGCAGACCGAGCGAGATCAGGACGCCCATGGGTGGTATGGTATGCGACCGGAGGAATGCGAATGAGATCTCTCGTACTGGCGGTGGCCCTGGCCGCCGTGGCCGCGCCGGCGCAGGCGCAGCTGTCGACACCGAACGCGGCAGGCGTCACTTATGGGCACATGCACCTGACCGTGGCCGATCCCGAAGTGCACAAGAAGACGCTCACTGAGGTGTTCGGCGGCACGGTCGTGCAGCGCGGGACCACCTCGCTCGTGAAGTTCCCGAACATGCTGGTGATGTTCCGCCAGGGGACACCGAGCGGGCCGTCGCAGGGCACCGTGATGGATCACTTTGGCTTCAAGGTGAAGAGCATGCCCGACACGCTGGCGGCACTCCGCGCCCTGAAGTACGAGATTCAGAGTGAGTTCACCGGCGCCGAAGGGTTCCCGAATGCCTACGCGTTGGGCCCTGACGGACTGCGTCTCGAAATGCAGGAAGACAAGACGCTGGCCGCGAAGGCGATTCCCAACCACATTCACTTCCAGACGCCCGACTTCGAGAAGCTACTCGACTGGTATGTCTCCACCTTCTCGGTGGTGAAACGCGCGCGCGCCACCATCCAGAGCACCGCCGAGGCCGGCACCGTCAATATATCGTTCGCCAACTCGCGCACGCCGGTGGTCGGCACGCGCGGCCGCGTGATCGATCACATTGGCTTCGAGGTCGACAACATCGATGCGTTCGTCAAGCAGCTCGAGGCGAAGGGCATCAAGATTGACGCCCCCGTGCGCGAGGTGCCGGCGCTTGGACTGAAGATCGCGTTCTTCACCGATCCGAGCGGCACTTATATCGAGCTGACGGAAGGGCTCGACAAGCTCTAGGGCAGGGACGGGGACAGGGGCAGGGGCAGGGACGGAGTTCGCCGAGCCGCCATCGACGTACCAATCCGGTGCTGCTGAGGCACGAAGACACAGAGGGTTGAGAGTTCTCTGAGCCTCGGTGTCTCTGTGGCTATCGAATTCCGAGGAAGTATCTAGCGGACGACGGCGGGAGAGTAAGCGGCCGGCACGAGCAGTTCTGGCTTCGTCGAGCTGTCGACGCGTACGGTCCACAAGTCCGCCGCGTGGTCGCCACCTGACAGGTGGTAGATCACGCGGTCGTTGTCGAGCCACTCCACCTGGTCGTCAACGCTCCGCGTCTCGGTCGTCACCACCGATTCCTGCATCGTGTCGAGCTGCAGCACCGCAATCTGCCACCAGCCGAGCGAACGCGCACCCACCCGCTTCTTGAACGCCACCCGCGTGTTGTCGGGCGAAATCGACGGACACTCCACCCCTTCGTGAATCACCTCAACGCGCCGCGCCCGCACGCTGCCGCGTACCAGGTAGCTGATGCCGTTGGTATCGAGCGTCGCATAGAACGTGTCACTGTCGGCGGCGAAGCTGACGCCCCAGTAGTTGAAGTCGACCTCTTTGATCGGCCGACCATCCTTGAATGCCGAGAACTGCTCGAGATCGCCGAGCGATTCGCCTGTCGGCAGCTGCGTCAGCGTCGTCCTGGTCGAGAACGTGTGATCAGCGTACGAGTGACCGGTTTCGAACACGGTCGCCGCTGCGAGCGCGCCGTCTGGCGACACACGCACACGACTCGGCTCACCAGTCAACGGCACGCGCGCGACCGGTTCAAACTGTTGATTGAAGACGGTGCCCGACCACGTGGTGGTCGTGCCCTCGAGCGACGAGGTGAGGCAGACGCCGTGCGGGCCGTTGACGTAGACGCGTTCGCAGAGGAGCGGCGTGACAAAGGCGCCGGCCGCAGGGGCGCCGAGCGACGCGACAGCGACGTGATGGAACGTACTGTCGCTGGCCACGCTGACATAGAGGAGCTGCGGTCGAGCGGGCGGTGCCGACAGTGCCGCGCCGACCACCGTCGTCTTGTGCGGCTCGACGCCGCACGCCACTGACCAGAACGACGCGTTCGCGATGAGCGCGGCGGCGATCCACAGCCGTCCTGCCGTCGTCGATCCGATCACTGCGGCATTATAGCGACCGGTAGGGCGCTGGGACCGACGGCGTAGAGCTGTTCCCACCCCTCTGCCTGCGGCACGGTGGTCAGCCGCTCTGGCGTTCGTCGGCCGGCCGCGTGGCTCCACGTCGCGACGTGCAGCATGGTGCCGTCGAGCAGCTTGTGGTGCTCTTCGTCTTCGAAGAGCTGATCGGGCGGGACACCTGGCTGGGGCTCCTGAATGACGACAACCCACGACGGCGCCCCGTCGCGATCGGGCAGGCCCAGATAGTTGATGGTGTTGCCGGTCTTCAGGAGCGACCAGCGGTAGCGCGCCCCGCGCACGGTTGGATCGGGTGCAAATGGCGGGATGCCCTGTTCAGCGAGGAGCTCCGGCGAAGGCCATGCCCCCTCGGCCGAGCGCATGGTCTCGGCTTCGAGCAACCCTTCCTGCAACTCGCGGAACATCCGCTGTTCGGCCGTGGGTCGATTCTGGATCAGTGCCTGATAGGGGAGGAGCGTACGTTTCAGATCGCGGCCGTCGCCAAGCGTGGCCGCCAGGTAGATCCAGACCAGCACGACGATGCTGGCCGAGGCGCGGATGACGTTGGCGAGTTCTTCCTGAAACGACAGGCGCGCGATCGCTACCTGACGTGACGCGCCGGCGACCGCTGCGGCTTCAGCGGGCACCGTACCACTCCTGAAGAATCGGTCCTCCCCAGAGGAGCGACACCACGATCGACAGCGAGCCGGTGGCGAGCGACATCATCAGCAGTGCGCGATCGGAGTGCGTGAAGCGGGCCAGCGACAGCCCGGCGAGACCGGTGACGAGCGTCATGCCCAGCGTGGACGCCAGCCCAAACAGGATCGTGTAAACGAGGCGCAACGTCGGTGTTGGCAGCGACGACATGACCAGTGCGGTGAGCGCGCCACTGCCGGCCAGGCCGTGGACCAGGCCGATGGTCAGCGGTCCGAGCAGCAACGATCGTCCGCCGACGTGCATGTGCGCCTGCAGGCCGGAGTGTCCGTGCACCGCGAACCAGCCGCCATGTCCGAGGCGCTCATCGTGAGCCGGCAACAGCGCGCGTCTGATGGCGCGCACGCCGAGCGCCAGCAGCATGACCGCCACGGCCAGTTCGAACGCCTGCTCGAGCGACGGAGGAAGCGCTGTGCCGACGAGCGCCAGCACCGCGCCTACCGCCGCCAGTGCGGTGGTGTGTCCAAGGCCCCACCACGCGCCAAGGCGCGCCGCGCCCCACGCGTCACGTCGCTCCGTCACCATCGTCGACACCGCAGTGAGGTGATCGGGCTCGAAGGCGTGGCGGAAACCGGAAAGCGTGCCGAAGAGAAGGGCGGTGTGTACGGCGTGCCCTATCGGCGGTGTCATGCGTGTCGCCGAAGCCGCCCGATCGCGAGCGTGACGAAGAAAATGGCACTGACCGACAGCACGACGGCGCCGCCCGTGGGGACCAGCAGCCTCGACGAGACGCCCAGGCCTCCCACACCCGCAAGAAAGGCCACGCCAACGCTCCAGGCCAGGTAGCTGCGCGTACCGCGCGCGACATTGCGGGCGGCAGCTGCAGGCACCACGACCAGCGCCTCCACCAGCAGCGCGCCGATCACCTTGAGGCTGACCACGATGGCGAGGGCCAGCAGGAGCGCAAAGAAATATTCGAGAAATGCCGAATCGGATCCGGCGGCCGAGGCGAGCGGCTGACTCAGACTGTCGAGCAGCAGCCGGTTGTAGTACCAGAAGAGCAGCGCGAACACGCCGATGCCGACGGCCACCAGCAGCAGGAGATCGCCGTCCGTCACCGTGAGCAGGCTGCCGAACAG
>CADEEX010000043.1:0-1008 GCA_902826465.1 uncultured Acidobacteriota bacterium | reverse complement strand
CGGCTCAACATGGTGCACGTTGAACTGCCTGGTGACGAACACGAGCAGGCAGAGTCCAAGTCCGAGGGTCAGCGCGTGAAACACGCCGATCAAGGTGTCTGGTGGCAGCGTGGCGTGTCGTTTCACGAAGACCATGGCCAGCGTCGACAGCAGGCAGAAGCCGAACATGCCGCCGTAGGGCGCGTTCAGCGGTTCGCCAAGCAGCAGGCCAATCGCGACGCCAGTGAGCGCCGCCTGGCCGAGCGCGGCGCTGAAGAACGCCATGCGGCGTGTGACCACGAGATGGCTGAGTCCGCCCAGCATGGGCGCGAGCACCAGCACACACAGGAAACCGCGGATCAGGAACGCGTACTGAAAGTCGCTGGGCAACGTGCCTGATTCGGCGAGCGACGCAATCCAGTTGTAGAACGCGGTCACTGCGTCACCACCAGCCGACGGCGACGCGGCAGCAGGTCGGCAATGCTCGCATTCGCCAACAGCATGTCGGCCGTGTCGTCGGCAACGATGCGGCGGTCGAGCACTGAGACGCGATCGGCCAGCCGGCGCACCTGATCGAGATCGTGCGACACCATCAGCACCGTTGTCTGACGGCCACGTCGAATGGCTTGGAGCGTTTCTTCGAGCCAGCCGGCCGACGCCTCATCGAGGCCCGCCGTTGGCTCGTCGAGCAACAGGAGTTCAGGTTCGGGATCGAGCGCGTGCGCGAGCAGGACGCGGCGGAGCTCGCCGCCAGACAGTACCGCTAGCGGGCGCTTCGCCAACCCCGACAGTCCGACGCGGTCGAGCAATCGTTCGACGGTCTGGCGCGTGCGACTCGTGATGCCGAGGCAGATGGGGCGGCGTTGCCGTGTCAGTGCCAGGAAGTCCTGCACGGTGACCGGCAGGGTCGGGTCGACCGCGAAGGCCTGCGGCACGAAGCCGATCGCGCCGCTCGCGGTCCAGTTCAGCAGGATGCGTCCCGTGAACGCCATCTGGCCGAGAATGGCCGAGAGCAGTGTCGTCTTGCCG
>CADEEX010000042.1:12747-18920 GCA_902826465.1 uncultured Acidobacteriota bacterium | reverse complement strand
AGCGTCGAGCTTGACATGAGGCAAAATTCTATCGTTTTTCCAAGGAAAAAGCCGTTTTTGCTGCCGCAGCGGTTTGACACTGACTAACTGGCGCGCTAGCATACGGACTCTTTTCCTGAGCAAAACCTCGATCGCAGCTGCGCGCGCGTCGGTCGACGGGAGATGGACGCGCGTTCGTAGCAAGGGGGATCTCGATGACTGACGCCCGCAGGATGGGCAAATCCGAACTCTTCTCGCACTTCGCGGAGCGCTTCGAAGTGAAGCGCACGCAGTCGCGAGAGTTCTTCGACGAGCTGACCGCGCTCGCCGAGAAGGAGCTGAAGCGCTCCGGCGAGTTCGTGCTGCCAGGCATGGTCAAGCTGGTGGTGCAGAAGCGGAAGGCACGGATGGGTCGCAACCCGGCCACTGGCGAGGCGATTAAGATTCCCGCCAAGACCGTGGTCAAGGCCCGTATCGCGAAGCAGTTGAAAGACGCAGTTCTGCCGCGCAAGTAGTCGACGACACGCTCCCCATCTCTCGACCTTGCTCGAGATGCCCCGAGAGAAGTCGAAGGGCGCCCCCCCAGGGAAAGTACTACGCGAAGTGAAGCGCGGCGGCCAATCACCGGCCGCTGCGCTCTTCGCACTCGCGCTACGACACCGCCTTGAATCGCAGGGTGAAGGCGGTTCCCTGGCCCACAGTACTCTCGACCGAAATCGTGCCGTTCAACTGTTCGACGATCCGTTTCGAGGTGGCGAGGCCGAGGCCGAGGCCTCGACTCTTGGTCGTGACGAAGTCGTCAAAGATGGCCCCGATGCGATCGGGCGGGATCCCTGATCCGGTGTCGGCCACCACAATCTCCACCATCTCGCCCTGCCGTCGTGTGGTGACTGTGACCGCGCCACCGGGTGGCGTGGCTTGAATCGCGTTCTTGATCAGATTGCGGTAGACGCGCCCCAGCGAGAAACGATCGCCATCGATTACCAGCCGCTCTGAGGAGAATCGTCCCGACACGGTGACTCCCGTCCGCGCGCCTTCTGCCAGCATCGCTTCGACCACTTCGGATATCGATGTGTTCACGTCGAGCGGCATGCGTTCAATGGGACGCGGTCTGGCGATGTTGAGGACATCGTCCATAAAGCGCTTGAGTGTGCCCAGTTCGCGATCGATGGTGCGCTGCGACACCGCCTTTGATTCTTCGTCGAGGTCGGGCCGAATCAGCAGCCGCGCGTTGTTGCCAATGTTCTGAATCGGATGGTTCAGATCGTGAAACAGGCCGCCCACCACACGGCCAAACATGGCCTGTCGTTCCTGGCGTTTGAGATCCTCCTGTAGCTGCACGAGACGGTCGGCCATCGAGTTGAACGAGGCGCCGAGCTGGCCGAACTCGTCGACGCTGTCGATCTGCACCCGGGCATCCATCCGCCCGTCGGCCAGCGCCTGGGTGCCGCGCTGCAGCACGAAGATCGGCGCGATGAATTGCCGCCCGAAGATGAAGCCGGCGCCGAGCATCAGGAGAAGCGCCGCGGCGGCGGCCACCATCAACTGCTGCTGCAGGCGCTGTGCACTCGCATACGCCTCGGCGGTTGGCTGTTCGACAATCACGCGCCAATTGAGGGTAGCGATCGGCGCGACGACACCGAGCGTGGCGCCGTTGGCGTCATCGGTGTACTCGCCCCATGGCTCACTGGTGGCCTCGAGATTCAGCAATGGATGCTGGCGAATGTTCCGTGCCTGGGCGACGAGGGACTTACGATCCGGATCGCCGTGAGCGATGAGCGCCCCGTCTGGCGCCACGACGAGCGCAAAGCCACGTCGCCCGATCCGGATCTCGTCGACCATCCGCCACATTTCCTCGAGGCTGAACTCGCCGAGCAGCCATCCCGAAGGACGTCCGAGGCGCCTCAGATGAATCGAGAACTGCGTCGTCGGCAACTGTTCGGCATCGAGACGGAGCGGCGACATGGCCACGCCCTCGACGAGCGGCGGCACCGGAGACGGAATGGTGAGGCGCGGAGCACCAACGCGGCTGGTGGCCACAAGCGCTCCCGTTTCATCAAGCAGCGTCAACTCGCGGAATTCGCGGAACTGCAGGACGTAGTTCTTGACGATGCGATCCTGCTGGAACTGCTGCAGCTCGGTATCCTGGAGATCGGAGGCGAGGGCGCGAAGGATGGCGGTGTTGCCGGCGATGTAGCGGCGAATCTCGTCGGCGGCCCGTGCTGCGACGTTGAGATTGCCCGCGACGATCGACTCCCGTGTGCCGCGCTGGAGCGTGACCAGCGACCAGACGCCGTAGGCTGCCAGTGGCAACAGCGCCGCCCCCGCAAGGATCAGGGCAAAGCGGGTGGCGATACGGCGAATCTTCACGTCAGTGCTGTGTGGGAGGTGACCCTAGCGGCTTCCACAGCCGTAGTGTGCCGAGGATATCGCGTCCCGGCTGGACTGGCACGTCGAATCGTGTGCTGACCGCGCGGGCGCGTTCACTCCAGGCCAGAAAGATCGCCGGCGGATCGTCGACGATGGCGCCGAGCAACGACTCGACGGCCCGTCGGTAGGCCGCATCGTCGGCCGCTCCACGAATATCGTCGAACGCGGCGTCGACCGCGGTGTTGCTGTAGTGCCCCCAATTGAACTGCTCGCCGGTGCGCCAGAACCAGTAGGGGCGCAGCAGTCCTGGGCCTTGAATGGTGTCGAACAGGACCGCGTCGAAGTCACCGCGCTGGACCCGTCCGAGCGCGTCGTCTGACGGCACCAGTTCAAGTGTGACCGTGACGCCGATGGCTTCGAGCATCCGCTTGACCACCAGGGCCAGCCGTTCCTGAGAACGGTCCGCGTACAGGCAGGTAAAGCGCAGCGGCGTTTCCAGTGGCGTTGGCGCATAGGTAAACGCCGGTGCGGTAGGGGCATTGGCCCAGTGTGACGGTGAGACCGGACCGGTGGCAGGTTGACCGTGACCGTCCAGAGCGTCGCGGATGAACTGTTCGCGGTCGATCGCCGCATTCAGCGCCCGCCGAATCGCCGGCGATCTCAATGCCGGCCGAGCCGTGTTCAGAATCGCGAGGTAGGCGTAGGGGCGGGGGAAGGAAAACACCTTCGTGTTCGACGATGGCTCGAGTGAGTCGAGCGCGTCGATCCCGACTTCGTACAACATGTCGACCTGACCGCGAAGCATGTCGGCCCAGGCGGCGCGCACGGTGTCATACGGCTTGATGACGATGCGCTCGATGGCAGAACTCCCGCCGTAGTAGGCGGCGTTCCGGGTCATGACCGTTTCGGTGGCCGTGGATGACGCCAGCGCAAACGGGCCTGTGCCCACGGCGACGGCACCGGGAGCCTGAATGGCACCTCCCAGTCCTTCGAGCGCCAGGTTCGACCGCCGGTGCAGCTTGACGTCGATGCGGTTGGCATCGACGGTGACGACATCGGCGATATCGCGCGCTGGCGTGCCGAGGGCGTCGAGCTGTTTGCGCAGGACTGTGGTGAGGGTGTTGGCGTCGGCGCTGAGGCCGTTATGGAAGCTGACGTTCGGGCGCAGGTTAATTTGCCAGGTCAACCCGTCGCCGCCGACAACGATCGATTCGGCCAGCCATGGCTGGCTGCGACCATCGCGGGAGAAGTTGATCAGGGCCTCGCTCGCGATGTTCGTGACGACCTGGTTGACGCCGGCCAGGGCGTTCTGACCGCTGGCGAGGCCGAAGCCGATACGGAGTTCTGTCGTGAGCGAGGACGGGAGCGGGCGCGTTTCCTGTGTGCACCCGCTCCCCGTCAGAAGGATGGCGACCAGACCAATGACAAAGTGCAGTCGTCGTCCGGGGCGCATGCCCCGAAATATTACTTCTGATTCACCGGGAAGTCGTCGACCAGCACGGGGCAGAATCCCTGGGGCTTCGCGGTCTTGGTGGCAGCTTTGATGACAGTGATCTTCATGAGGGAGTCTCCTGATTAAGCGCTGGCGCAGGTTTGCGCCAGCGATACGACCGCCGCTTCATAGGTGCTCTTGTGACACGCCGGCGTGTTCATGTCACCAAGCGTCATGTGCGATGCTGCAATGCAGCCCCCCGCGCACACGGGGATGAAAGCGCAGTCCCCGCATGACGTCCAGGGGCTGAGCCGATCAAACTTGTCTTGCACGATCTGTCGCCAGCTGTCGCGGCGATCGTCGATGTGGCCGGTCGACATGCCCTTCTCACCGGTGAAACCGGGACAGGCGTAGAGCGAGCCATCGGGGCCGATGGTGTGGGCGTGCTTCATGTGCACGTGACACGGCCCGTTGTGCACACCGTCTGGCGTATCGAAACCGTGTTTCCTCGTTTCGTCGCGGAGAAATGTCATCTGTTCGTCGAGCGACTTGCAGCTGTCGCAGGTTGAGGCGATGCCCTCGCCCGCCGAGGTCATGCAGGTGCCACCGAGCGGCTTGAGCGGCGTGCCCTCGGCGTTCACTGGTGTCAGCGCCAGTCCACCCTTGAGGCTCTTCTTCGTCGGCACGGCGACGCTGTCGCCGGCCGCGGCGCGGACCACCGGCTTGAAGTTCACCTTGACCAACCGGTCGGCGAACTCCTGTTCCTTGAGGAACTGCAACAGCGCCGGATAGCTCTCCCAGGAGCTGTCGTCGAAGTTGCCGCCGATGGCGATGGGGCACTTCGGTGCGACCCGCCGCATGTTGGCGATGATGCGATCGAAGGTGCCCTGGCCGCCGCGCAGTGGCCGCAAGCGGTTATGGGTGTCGCGATCGCCATCGAGCGTGATCTTCACCCCTTTCAACCCGAAAGGGAGCAGGCGATCGACGATCGCCTCGCTCAGCAGCAGCCCGTTGGTGATGATCGACGCCAGCTGCGGAATGCCGCGTCGTGTCGTCGCATGCCAGAGTCGTTCGGCCAGGTAGTACATGACCGGAAGGTTGAGGAGTGGTTCGCCGCCAAAGAAGGTCAGCACCAGTTTCTTTGGTTGCACGCGCTCGAGCTCACGCTCGATCCAGTCCCCGACGCGCGCCGCGGTGTCCATCGACATCTTGTCGGCGAACTTGTTGTAGTCGCCGTGGTCACCCTGAAAGCAGTAGTCACAGGCGAAGTTACATTGCAGCGTCGTCAGCAGCGTGACGTTCAGCTCGTCGGTGTCGCTGGTGAGGGCGGCCATGTAGTTGGCGAGCGCAGTGCGGTCGTGGTCGCGTCCAGGCGTGATGAAGCCCTGGTCGATCAGGAGGTCGGCCGCCGCACGGGTCTCGCCATCGAGTCGTTCGAGATCGAAAGGCGCATCGAGCAGCGCCGCGACGTCGTGTGAGACGATGATCTGCGCGTCGGTCAGCGTGTTCATGAGGAACACGTCGTCGTTGGCCAGAGGCACGCGCAGGTTGAAGATTGATGAGGGCATCGGCGCTCCGCGATCCAGGTCGAATAGCTGACAGTCGAGCGAGTAGTTCGGAGGTGCGCGGCGAACCGTCCGCGACAAGGAAGGGCTGCAACCGATATTCCAGAGCGAGTGTGCGCCCGGCTCGGAATCGAATTGTTCAGGAATTCAGATCGACAGTTGAGGTGGGTCTTCGCCGACGCGGCTGCTCGTCCGAGTGTGCGGGCAAGCGCTTGACCGATGCCGTCGTGTCAGCCAGGGGCTGACGCGCAATAGTGTCTAACCATCAGTAAATTGCGGAGTAGAGGCAGGTCTTTGGCCACGCGGCCAAATTCCTGATCGGAAGTGTGCGGGTGAGCGCTTCGTCAGGCGCCGCGGATGCGGCGGGCGAGCTGGCGGACGTCGAGCTTGTCCATCTTGTACTTCAGGGTGCTCAGCGGAACCCCGAGATACTCGGCTGTGCCGGTCACGTTCCAGCCACACTTCTCGAGCGCACGCAGGATGAAGTTGCGTTCGAAGGTGTTGCTGGCATGCTCGAAGAGACTATCGGTCTTGACGCCGCGCGGCTCGAGTTGCGCGAAGTGAAACTCCAGCGGCAGGTCTTCCTCGGCGATGTAGTCGCGATCGCTGACTGCCACCAGCCGTTCGACCAGGTTCTCGAGCTCGCGGATGTTACCCGGCCACCAGTACTTCTTCAGCATCATCATCGTGGAATCGGTGATGCCGTTGATCTTCTTGTGGAACTTGCCGGTGTAGCGCTTGAGAAAGAACTCGGCGAGCTGCGGAATGTCGTCGGCCCGCTCCCTGAGCGGTGGCAGCCGGATCGGGATGACGTTGATTCGGTAGTA
>CADEEX010000042.1:0-12647 GCA_902826465.1 uncultured Acidobacteriota bacterium | reverse complement strand
TTGGTGATGTAGTGGTAGGCGCCGTGCTTCATCGCCTGCACGGCGGTTTCAATCTCGTTGATCGCCGAGATCATGACGACTTCGACGAGGCTGTAGTTTTCCTTGACGATGCGCAGGACTTCGAAGCCGCTGATGCCGGGGAGTCTGACATCGAGCAGCACCAGATCGACGTCGTCCTTGGTGAGCAGGGGGAGGGCGGCCTCGCCGCTCGCCACTCTCAGGACCCGGTATTCGCGCTTCAGGATGGCGGTCAGCGTGTCCCGCATCCCCTCGTCATCATCGACGATGAGGACGGTTTTCGGCTTGTGACTCATCTGACTGAGGGCGGAGTGGGCGTATTGTGGCAGGCGGTTGACACCGTTGCAAGCCGTTCGCTAACGTACGAGTTTTGCTGACACTCCCTTCGATCGCCATCACCGTTGCCGTGCTTCTGGCCGTCGCGGCGTTTCTACGCGCGCGCTCAGCCGCGCAGCGTCTGGAACGCATGACCGAGTCGTACTGGGAGCTCCGCTACGAAGCCGGCCAGATAAAGTCGCGTCTGACCCGGCTCGAGACCGGTGCCGGCCTTCGCGAGGCGGAGCCTGCAGCAGAAGCGCCCAGGGCCGCGTCGACCACTTCCTTCGTTCCTCTGTCGTCCCTGAAAAAATGACCAACGAATACGACGTGATCGTCATCGGTGCTGGCACCGGCGGCTATGTGGCTGCGATCCGCGCGGCACAACTCGGCCTGAAGACGGCGGTCGTTGAGAAGCAGAAGGCGCTCGGTGGAACGTGTCTGCTGTGGGGTTGCATTCCGACCAAGGCGCTGCTCGAGCATGCGCACGCGCTGAAAGTTGTGCAGAACGCCAAGGAATGGGGCGTGACCGTCGGCGGCGCACTGCCTGCCGCCTCGCAGGTCGGCATCGACATGGTCCAGGTTCAGGCCAGGAAGGACAGGATTGTCGGTGGCCTCACCAAGGGCGTCGAGTTTCTGTTCAAGAAGAACAAGATCGACTGGATCAAGGGGACCGCACGACTCACCGGTCGGGGTGGTGTCGAGGTGTTCGAAGGCGAGACACAGACGCTGACGGCGACCAAAGAGATCGTCGTCGCGACAGGATCGACGCCACGCAGCGTGCCAGGAATCACGATCGACCACACCCGGATTATCACCAGTGATGAGGCGATCCACCTGAAAGAGGTACCGAAGTCGCTGGTCATTATGGGCAGCGGAGCCGTCGGCGTCGAGTTCGCCTCAATCTTCAGGAGCTTCGGCAGCGACGTCACGATCATCGAGCTGTTGCCGCGGCTGGTACCGGTGGAAGACGACGCGGTGTCCGCCGAACTGGCCAAGTCATTTCGCAAGAAGGGGATCACGGCGTATACCGGCGCGAAAGTCACGGCGGCACGAGCCTCCGCGACGGCCGTCGACGTTGAGGTGACTCTTGGCGATGGCAGCACAACGCAGATCTCGGCTGACTACCTGCTCGTGGCGACTGGCCGGGGGCCGGTGACGACGGGCCTCGACGCCGAACGGCTCGGGCTCGAGATCGATAAGGGCTACCTCAAGGTCGACACGTTGTATCGCACGAACGTGCCGGGCATCTCGGCCATCGGCGATGTCATCACGATGGGCGGTCCGCATCCCCAGCTGGCGCACGTGTCGTCAGCCGAGGGGATCCTGGTCGCCGAGCGGATCGCCGGCCACCAGATATCGCCGATCAACTACGATCACGTGCCGGGCTGCACTTACTGCGATCCGGAGATTGGCAGCGTGGGTCTGACCGAGCGCGAAGCCGTTGCCCGCGGGTTCGAGGTGGTGGTGGGCACGTTCCCGTTCGGCGTGCTCGGCCGTGCCAAGATGGCCGGCGAGACTGACGGGTTCGTCAAGATCGTTGCGGATAAGCGCTACGACGAAGTGCTCGGCGTGCATATGATCGGCTCGCGTTCCACGGAGCTTGTGGCCGAAGCGACGGTCGCGCTGAGACTCGAATCGACCGTGGACGATCTGATTCGGACCATTCACGCACACCCGACCATGGCGGAGGCGGTGGGCGAGGCGGCACACGCCACCCACGGAGCCGCGATTCATAGCTGAAACACTGAGATGTGGGGATGTCGTGATGTCGTGATCTGACGTAGCGATGTGGGCACCCAGCCGCGATCAGGACATCACCCCACTCGGCCCCACATCACGACATCCCCACCTCCCCACATCTCGACATATTAAGGATCATCGCAATGTCCGACGTCGTCATGCCGCAGATGGGCGAGTCCGTCGCCGAAGGAACTATCGTCCGCTGGTTGAAGAAGGTGGGCGACGCCGTTGAGCGCGATGAACCGTTGTTCGAGATCTCCACGGACAAGGTCGATGCCGAGATTCCCTCGCCGGTGGCAGGCATCATTACCGAGATTCGCCACAAGGAAGGCGAGACGGTTGAGATCAACACCGTGGTGGCGGTGATCGAGAAGGCGGGCAGCCGTCCTGTGGCGGCTCCGGCCCCAGTGCCGGTCGCCGTCGCGCCTCCCGCTCCGGCGAAAGCCGCCAAGCCTGTGCCGCCGCCTCCACCGCCGCACTACCATGCGGTGCCTGAGCACGACGGCGTCATCGAGGAGGCGGCCGCCGCACGGCCGGCGGCGCCGGCGGCGCCGCGCATCGCTCCGGTGGCACCGCGGATGGCACCGGCGGCGCACGCACAGGGCGAACTGGCGCAGCGATCGTCTCCGCTGGTGCGGAAGATCGCCAAGGAACACCACATCGATATCGCATCCATTGCTGGCACCGGTACCGCTGGACGCGTGACGAAGAACGACATCCTCGCGCATCTCGGCGGCACCGCTGCGCCGGCGCGCTCGTCGTCTCCAGCCCCTGCCCTGTCGCGCGCGGTGACGCCTACGACACGGCCTGCTGCGGCGAAACCCGCGGGCAATGGCGTTGCGGCCGGGGTCGGCCTCGCCGGGCAGACGGTGCCAATGTCGGTAATGCGCAAGAAGATCGCGGAGCACATGATCAACAGCCGACGCACGTCGGCGCACGTGCATTCGGTCTTCGAAATCAACTTCCACGCCGTTGATCAGGTCCGGAAAGCGAAGAAGGCCGAGTACGAGGCTCAGGGGGCGAAGCTCACCTACCTGTCCTTCATCATCAAGGCGGCCGCCGAGGCGTTGAAGGCGGTACCGATCATCAATGCCTCCGTCTCCGGCGACAGCATCGTCTACCACAAGGACATCAACATCGGCATCGCCGTGGCCCTCGATTGGGGGCTGATCGTGCCGGTCGTCAAGAACGCGGATCAGAAGAGCCTGCTCGAGATCAGCAAGACCGTGGTCGACCTCGCCAACCGCGCTCGCGCCAAGCAGTTGAAACCGGACGACGTGGCCGGCGGCACCTTCACCATCACCAACCCGGGCACGTTCGGGGCGCTGGTCGGCATGCCGATCATCAATCAGCCGCAGCTGGCGATTGTCAGTATCGGGGCGATCCAGAAGCGCGTGGTCGTGATTGACGACACCATCGCGATCCGGCCGATGGCATTGTTATCGATCGGGTTCGACCACCGCGTGATCGACGGTGCGATTGCCGACGAATGGCTGCACCACGTGCAGCAGACGCTCGAGCACTGGGATCCGACGAACGCCTGACGGCGTCTCGAGTCAGAGGTGCGCACCATAGACGTTCGTCACCTGGGGCGTGTGCGGTACGACGAGGCGCTGGCCCTGCAGCGCGCCTTAGTTGAGGAGCGAAAAGCCGATCGGGTGGGCGATTTGCTGTTGCTCGTTGAGCACCCGGCGGTGCTCACCCTTGGCGTGAAGGGCGACGGCGGACGCTCGCACATTCTGGCCGACGCCGCTGAGCTGCTTGGCAAGGGTATCGACGTCTTCGAAACCGGGCGGGGGGGAGACGTGACGTACCACGGCCCAGGACAGATTGTCGGCTACCCGATTCTCAACCTGAAGCCCGACCGGTGCGACGTGCATCGATATGTGCGAGATCTGGAAGAGGTGCTCATTCGCACAGCGGCTGACTTCGGGGCTGTTGCCGCACGTATTTCGGGGCTCACCGGCGTGTGGGTTGACGGCGAGAAGCTGGCCGCCATTGGCGTGCGGATATCGCGCTGGGTCACCAGCCATGGGTTTGCGTTCAACCACACGACCGACCTCGACCATTTCAGGCTGATCGTCCCCTGCGGAATTGCAGACCGGGACGTCACCTCGTTGGAGAAGCTCGGCTGTATCGCTTCGCGGGCAGAGGTTGAAGAGCGTGTCGTCGTGCACTTTGCAGAAGTCTTTGCTTAGCTTGGCCGTAAGTATCTATTTTTCAATATCTTAAAAGAATTAGTTCAGGCATGGAATATTTTCGGGTTGCGCGGTGTTTTCTATCGCAACGAGGAAAAAGTCCATGCATGAACAACGACCGGACGACGTCCTGCTGGCTCGGCTCCAATCGGGTGACGAGACGGCTTTGAAAGACGTCGCGGACACGTACGGCTCGAAGATCTATCAGCTCGCCTTCCGCTACCTGCGCAACAAGGAAGACGCCGAGGAAGTGACGCAGGATGTGCTGTTCAAGGTCCACCGGAAGGTGGCCACATTCCGCGGCGACGCCGCGCTGTCGTCGTGGATCTACCGCATCACGTTCAATGCGGCGATGTCGCGGCTGCGCACGGCCAAGTACCAGCGGACCCAGACGGACGACGTGCCGGTCATGCTCTTTGACGGCGACGAATCAGTGAACCCGCGGGTTGAAGTGGCCGATTGGTCTGGGCTGGCGGATGAAGCGGTCTATCGGTCGCAGCTACGACGTCGGGTGTTCAAGGCGATCCTGGCACTGCCCGTGATCTATCGCGCGCCGGTCATGCTGCGCGACATTCAGGGTATGTCGACGGAAGAAGCGAGCGCAATGTTGCGGGTCAAGGATCAGACGCTGAAGTCGCGTTTGCATCGGGGGCGACTGATTCTGCGCAAGCAGTTGGCTGATTTCGCCGGCGGCCTCACCCTGCATCACGCGACGGCATAAGCACGGTTCGGGGTTCACAGGTTCAGGGTGCAACGGTTCTGTTTCAGCCGTGAACCCCTGAACACCTGAACCCTGAACGCCAACCCCTACAGGTTCATCGCATTGTCCAAGGCCACGCTGGCGTTGGCGCTGAGCGGTGGATGCGCCACATGTTCAATCCCCTCGCCTGACAACCGCACGGGCAGCGCGACCGTTCTCACGCGTGGCTGTTCGGCTTGGCCGGGTGCGACAAAGGCACTGATCGTTCGCCGCGATCGTCCGGTGGCTGCGGCGATGGCCTCGACGGCGGCGGTGGCGAGGGCATACGGCCCCGGGGGCCAAAGCGGGGCCACGCGTGCCGCCAGCCGGCGGCGGGTCGGCTCGTCGAGCACCCGCGTCGCGCCAATGCCGGCGATGGTGGCGTCTTCCCACGGAATCACGGTCTGACTGGGCGGGAGCCCGAGCACGGTCAGTGCCACGTCTCGCGGCGAGCCGTTGGTTTCGAGCGCCACGAGTGCGCGTACCGCCGCCGACAATGCCTCAGGCGCTGAGCCGAAAAGCCGGGTGTGGGCATAACGAAGCTCGCGTACGCCTCGATCGACCAGGCTGTGCTGAGAGGCGCCCGCACAAATCACGATGCTGCGAGTCGCGCTGGTCGACAGTTGCCTGAGCAACTGCACACCGGCGTCGCCGGTCCACTCGCCGCCTCCCGCACGATCGGCGATGACGAGGATGGCCGCGCCGACGGCACGGCTCACATCGGTGGCCGCTGAAACCTTCGTCGCGAAACCGCTGATCGGGGACACCTGCGTGATGTCGAGCGCTTTGCCCGCCGCCACCTGGCCCTTGTCATCGATGAGGGTGATGCTCTGCACGAGGTCGCGATGTGCGAGCACGTACGCAATCGATCCGCCGAGCTCGCCGGCACCGAGAATAGCGACGTCCAGCATGGGTGGGCTATTGTAACGGTTGCCATGACTCGAGAGCTGCGCGGACAGGTGGCGATCGTGACCGGCGGATCGCGGGGCATCGGGCTCGCCATCGCCAGGACTCTGGCTTCGACCGGTGTCCACGTCACGATTACCGGCCGCGATGACGGGCGCCTGTCGGCCGCGCGCCGCGAGATCGACGGCGCCGGGCCGGGTGGGGTTGAGGCTATTCGCGCCGACGTTCGCGACTACGCCCAGGCTGAAGGCGTCGTGGCTGCCACGGTCAGCCGATTCGGCGGTCTCGACATTCTGATCAACAACGCTGGCGTTGGTGCGTTCGCGCACGTCGCCGATATGACCCCTGACACCTGGGCCCATGTGATTGGGACGAATCTGACCGGTGCCTATAATTTCTGTCACGCGGCCATGCCCCGCCTGCGGGCGCGGAACGGGGGCTACATCATCAACATCAGCAGTCTGGCTGGCGCCAATCCGTTCATTGGCGGCGCGGCCTACTGCGCGTCGAAGGCGGGATTGAACGCCTTCAGCGAAGCGCTGATGCAGGAAGTCCGCTACGACAACATCCGCGTCACCTATGTCATGCCGGGGTCTGTCGCCACCGCGTTCTCGGGCGACGAATCTCGCGGCGCCGATTGGAAGATCGCGTCCGATGATGTGGCCGCGGTGGTGCTGGATCTGCTGACCAGTGACCGACGCAGTCTGACGAGCCGCGTCGAAATTCGCCCGTCGAAACCGCGAAAGTAGCTGCCACCGATGTCTGTTTTCGACAAACACAAGGACACGCTCGAAACCCACGAAACGATGATGGGCGTCTCTCGCGGCCGCCTCGCCGTGGCGCTCGATCTGCTGACCGATTCGCTGGCGCTGGTGGGGCAGCACGGCGTCTACTGTCGGAGCGAGCGCTACATCGGCAAGCCAAAGATGGACATCGCGCTGGTGCTCGAGCAGCTCAGCGACGCGAAGGAACTGGTGCAGAGCGCGATGCAGGAGCTGAAGTCGCGCTAGCCGATCCGTCCCTCGAGTTCTTCTTCCTCTGCGCTGGGCACGGCGTCAGGAGTCTGCGGCGGCTCCTTCGATTCCTTCCAGCGCGACAGCATCAGCAGCCAGAGTGTTCCTGGCACGCAGAACAGCGTGCCGAGGAGCAGCGCCATCGAGCGTGGCGACCAGCCCGCATGGTCGAGCGCATACGCGGTCATGTAGCTGGAGATCGACGACGTCAGCGTGACCATGGCCAGTTCTGCCGCGAACACCCGGCCGCGGAAGCGGTCCGGCACCTCCATCTGCAGCAAAACGGTGCTGAACACCCACAGAATCGATCCGCCGAAGTGTGCGCACAGCACCGCCAGGGCCGCCAGTGGCAGGACCGGCGACAGCGCCAAGGCGACATAGAACGCTCCCACCACGAAGTACGCCGGACCGATCGACGCGCGGAGCGTGGTCGGCGCCTGTCCCAGGATCCAGCGCAGCGCGATCGGTCCCAGTCCGGCCCCGATGCCACGCGCACCATACAACACGCCGATCCCCGCCGCGGTCGTTCCGGCCACCGGGAAGACGCGCTGGCCGAAGATCGTCAGGAGCAGCAGCACCCCACCGGCCAGTCCCCATCCGGCCTTCACGAACATCAGCGCGGCGACGTGTGAGTGACTGCGCACGTAGCGGAGTCCTTCGATGAGATCGTCGATACCTGACACCCGCCGGAACCCACGACGTTCCGGCGCGACGGCTGGTGTGTGCGGGATGTGCGTGCGGCTGATGAAGATGGCTGAGACGAAGAACGACGCCGCGTTCATCACAAACGCCCACTCCCGTCCAGACAGCGCGGTGATGAGTCCGCCGACCGACGCCCCGATCGCGAGCATCGCCGACCAGGTGGCGCTCGAGAGTGCATTGGCCGGCATCAGTTCCTCGGCCGACGTGATGTTGGGGATGGTCGCGGTACGCGCAGGTTCGAAGAACGCCGTTGCCGAGACGGCCAGCGTCATGACCAGATAGGCCATCCACACTTGATCAGCGCGCCGCACGAGCAACAACCCCAGTACCATCACGCCCCGGATCACATCCGCGGCGATCATCACCTTGCGCCGATCGACGCGATCGACGACCACACCGGCGAAGGGGCCGACGATCGCCATCGGCAGGAACTGCACGATCATCATCCACGCCACGGCCGTCGCCGAGCCCGTCAAGTCGAGCAGCAGCGCAAACACCGCGACGGAATTAAACCAGTCGCCGAGCTGAGAAATCGCCTGGCCGAAGAACAGCAGACGGAAGTTGCGATTGGTACGGAGGACCGTGGAGGGACGGATCACGCGTGCGTGCCCAGTATAATTCCGCGTCTCATGACCGAGTCGATCGCCCACTACACCCTGCTCGAACGACTTGGCGTCGGGGCCCTTGGTGCACTCTATCGTGCGCGTGACAGCAAGACCGGCCGCACGGTGGCGCTCCGCCTGCTCGGTGACGCCGTCACGACACGCCCAGAGGCCATGGCCCACCTCGAGGAAGCCTTGAAGCGTGCGGCCCTGGTGTCGCATCCCAATGTTGCGGCGATCTACGACGTCGGCTGCGACGGCGGTCACCACTACTATGCGCAGGAGTTCGTACCTGGTCGGCCGCTCCTGCAGGTGACGGCGGGGCTGCCGCTCCACCCGCGGCGCGCACTGGCCTGCGTCATCGAAATCGCGGACGCCGTGGCCGATGCCGAAGCGTCAGCGCTTCAGCACGGGCGTCTCACGTCGTCCAGCATCATCGTGACACCCAAGGGCCATGCGAAGCTCCTCGACGTCGGATTTGCCGACTGGGCGCTGCCGGGGCCGCATGCCACAGTCGCGGACACGGTCGCCCTGGGGCGGCTGCTCGAAGGGCTCATCCAGGGTACCGACGGCTCGCCCATCGCGGCGATGCCACGCGAGATCGCACCGATCCTCACAGCGTGCGCCAATGGCGGGTTTCATTCCGCCGCGGTGCTGGCGGCCACGCTTCGCGACGTGGCGGAGCAACTCGAAGCGAAAGCGGTGTCGGTCGATGCACGCACCCTCCAGGCGGTCGCCGCGCCTTCGCGTGCCGGGTGGTGGATTGTTGGGGCGCTTGCCGTGCTGGCGATGGCCAGCTTGATCTGGTTGGCCGTTCGTACCTGATCCGGGGCGCGGTTGTTAGGTGTGCGACGGAGGGCTACGCCGGCTGGCGGGTCATCAGCTCTGGCAAGCGTTCGAAGAAGGCACTCCGCGCCAGCACGTCCTGAATGCCTGCGGTGCGCGCAGCGGCAATCGTCTCGGTGGCGGTGTGCTGCGTGAACCCGATGGTGGCAATCGCGGTCAGTGCCGGATCGGCCTTCATCTGGCTGACGATCGCCAGGGCGTCGATACGCGGATTGTTCAGATCGAAGATCACCAGCGACGGTTTCTGATGGCGCATCTCGGCCAGCGCGCTGTCGACGGAACGCGCGAACGCCAGACGTGTGCCGACCGCCTTCGCGGCGTTGCGCAGCTTTGAGCTGAACATCAGGTCGTCGACGATTGCTAGAATCACGACGTGATCATAGTCGAGTCTCAGGCGGTCGCGCCGATGTACAAGAACGGCTTCGTCGTCGCCTGCGCGCGAACGAAGCAGGGCACGATCATCGATCCCGGAGACGAAGTCGAGGGATTGCTGGCGTTCGTCCGCGATCGCGGGCTGACCATCGCCCACATCCTGCTCACCCACGCCCACTTCGATCACGTCACCGGCGTGGCCGCCGCCAGGCGGGCTCTGCAGGTGCCGATCTGGCTTCACCGGGCCGATGCGTTTCTCTATGAACGCACCGTGGACATGGGTCGGATGTTCGGCCTGGAACTCGAGGCGCCTCCACCTGTCGACCACTACTACAGCGCTGGCCAACGATTTCCGCTGGGCGATCTGGAGATCCGTCCGTATCACACACCTGGGCATTGTCCGGGCGGCGTGTGCCTGGCCGTCACGGACAATACCGAGGGGCACGGCACGCCGCCAGACCTGTTTGTCGGCGATACCCTGTTTGCCGGCTCGATTGGCCGCACCGATCTGCCGGGGGGCGACCACGCTATGCTCCTGGCATCGATCACCGACGTCCTGTTTCCTTTTGGCGACGCCGCCCGCGTCCATCCGGGCCATGGGCCCTCGACGACGATTGGTCACGAACGGAAGACCAATCCGTTTCTGACAGGCAAGGGATAGGACGGGGGCAGGGACGGGACGGAGGAACAGCCGGCAGCGACCGACACGCCAATTCGTTCAGGGCTCGGGCGGCAGCGAGCGGCTGATCATGAACTCCATCCGGCCGACACGGAGGCGATCGCCCGCCTTGACCGCGCCGCGTTCGACGCGGTCATCGTTGACGTAGGTGCCGTTCGTACTCTGCAGATCGACAACGGTCATCACATCGTCCGCCGCCTCGAGGCGGCAATGGACGCGTGACACCAGCGCGGCATCGACGATGAAATCGACGCCGGCGACACGGCCGATCGTCTTGACGGCGCCAGGTGTCAGCCTGAAGGTCAGCCGTTCGGACTCGCTTTCACTGTTTTGAAGAAGCCACATTCGGGGCGTAATGTTACTGCCTTCGTCACTTCCGCGGAGCGGGCCCGGCCTTCGCGACTGTGCTGGTACGGCGAGACTGGGTGTCGTCGTCGTCACCCTTCACGGCACATCGTTGAACTTCGATTGCTGAGGCATCGTAAGGAGTCGTATGTCTCCAATGACATCAGCCAGGAAGCGACTCACCCTCATTGGCGTCCTGCTTCTCCTGGCGGCCGGCGCCGTCGTTGGCCTTGGTTCCCTGAGGGGCGCCAGTGCCAGCGTCGATGCGTCGAAGCTGGCGACCGTCGAGCGCGGCACGATGGTACGGTCCGTGGTGGCAACCGGCAAGGTCGAGCCGATTACCAAGATCGAGATCAAGTCGAAGGCGAACGGGATTATCAAGGCGCTGCGCGTGAACGTCGATAGCGTGGTGATCGATGGCGACATCCTCGCCGAACTCGACAAGGACCAACTGCTCGCTCAGGTTCGCGGCGCCGAAGCCAATCTGCTCGCCGCCAAAGCCGCGCTCGAAGGCGCGGAAGCGCAGTTGAAGAAGAACGAGGTCGAGGCTGAAGGCCCCGACGTGCAGTTTGCCCGGCGCGCGTACGATCGGGCACGGTCGCTCCACGACCAGAAACTGATCGCACCGTCCGCGCTCGAGGATGCGCAGAGTGCGGTCGAGGTTGCCGAGAATCGCCGCCGCGCGGCGCAATCGCAGCTGGCGGTCAGTCGAGCCAAAGTGACGGAAGCCGCGGCGCAGGTGGCTCAGGCCCGCGCGGCGGCCGACCGTGCGGGCGAGGATCTCGCCAACGCCACGATCCGTTCGCCCATTCGCGCGACCGTGCTGACGCGCGACGTCGAACTCGGCAGCCCGGTGTCCTCGATCTTGAACCTCGGCGCCAATGCGACCCTGGTGATGACGCTCGGCGACATCGATCAGGTCTTCGTGCGGGGCCGCGTCGACGAAGCCGATATCGGTCGTGTCCGTCTCGGGCAGGTGGCGCGGATTCGCGTCGAGACGTTCAAAGAAAAGGTGTTCAACGGACACGTGACGCAGATCTCCCCGATGGGTGTCGAGAAAGACAATGTCACCAACTTCGAGGTGCGCGTCTCCATCGACAATGCCGCCAAGGAGTTGAAGGCGAACATGACCGCCAACGCCGAGATCGTACTGGAAGAACATCCGCAGTCACTGCTTCTCCCTGAAGCCGCCATCATCTACGACGGCCAGAAGAACACCTTTGTCGACCTGGTTGATCCGGCCGCCGAGTCGGGCCGACGCCGTACGAGCGTCACGCTTGGCGTCGGCAATGGCACCAGGGTGCAGATTCTCGAGGGCGTGAAGGAAGGCGACCGAGTCGTCTTGCCGTCGTAGTCCTCGACCAGGCACACCCCATGTGGCCCGCGATCGTTCAATCGGTCGAGAACCTTCGAGCCAACAAGCTGCGGAGCGTCCTGACGATGTTCGGCATCCTCTGGGGGATGGTGTCGATTGTCGTGTTGTCGGCGATGGGCGAAGGGTTCCGCCAGGGCAACGACAAGGTGCTACTCGAACTCGGTCGTAACATTGGCATCATCTGGGGCGGTCGCACGAGCCTTCAGGCGGGTGGTGCCAGGGCCGGTCGTCAGATCATCCTGACCGTTGACGACGCCAGAGCCATCGCGGAAGAAGCGTCGATGGTCGCCGTGGTCAGCCCCGAGCTCGAGCGTAACGGTGTGCGGGTCAAGAGCCCGTATAACGCCGCCTCGGCCCGCGTCAGTGGGATGGAGCCGCCGTACCAGGCGATTCGCACGATCGAGCTCGAGTACGGTCGACTCTTCACCTGGACCGACGAGGCTCAGGCCGCTCGTGTGGCCATCATCGGCTTCGATATGGCCCGCCAGCTGTTCGGCCAGCGCCAGATGCTTGGCGAGACGCTGATGATCAACGGCGAGCCGTACACCGTCGTGGGCAAGATTCGAAAGAAGGAGCAGGACAGCAACTACAGCGGCCCCGACAACGACAAGATCTTTGTCCCGTTTGCCGCCATGATGCGCGATCTGCCGCGCCGCGACGCGGCGCCAGGTGCGGTGTCGGACATCATCGTGGCTCCGCATCCGCACGTTGTCGACGCGATGCCTGCCGTGCTCGACGCCCGCACCGGGCGTATTGACGACATCGAGTGGCCGCTCATGCGCAACGTCCGCGCC
>CADEEX010000041.1:12915-18961 GCA_902826465.1 uncultured Acidobacteriota bacterium | reverse complement strand
AGGATCCCGGCAACCTCGGCGCCATGATTCGCGTCGCCGAAGGCGCCGGCGCCACCGGCTTCGTGGCGGTGGGCCAGAGCGCCGACCCGTTCGGCTGGAAGGCGTTGCGCGGCTCGATGGGCAGCGCGCTGCGGTTGCCGATTGCCTCCCACGAAACACTGAAAGAGACGGTCCGCGAAGCCCGCGCCCACGGCTGCCGCATCGTCGCCACCGTGCCACGCGGCGGGACACCGTTCTATGAGGCCGACTTCCGCCAGCCCACGGCGCTGCTCATCGGCGGCGAAGGGCCTGGGCTCACGAAAGGTGCGATTGAAGACGCTGATGAACGCGTCACTATTCCCATGGCGGCGCCCGTCGAGTCGATGAACGCCGCCGTCGCGGCGGCGGTGATTGCCTTCGAAGTGCGGCACCAGCGGAGCTGACGTGGACTCGCTGTTCGACGAAGAACCGTCCGCCACCGGCACGGTGAGTGGCCCGCTCGCAGAGCGGATGCGCCCGCGCACGTTCGACGAGTTCGTCGGCCAGGAGGAACTGCTGGCCCGCGGCCGTCCGCTGCGCGAAGCGATCGAACGCGACCTGCTGCAGTCGATCATCCTCTGGGGCCCGCCAGGCACCGGCAAGACCACGCTGGCGCGCATCATCGCCGAACGCACCAAGGCGCGCTTCGTGTCGTTCAGCGCCGTGCTGGCCGGCATCAAGGAAATCCGCGAGGTCATGGCCGAAGCGCAGACGCGCCGCCGCGCCACCGGCCAGCGGACGATCGTCTTCATCGACGAAATTCACCGCTTCAACAAGGCGCAACAGGACGCCTTCCTGCCGCGCGTGGAAGCGGGCGACATCGTGCTCGTCGGCGCCACCACCGAGAATCCGTCGTTCGAGGTGAACGCGGCACTGCTGTCGCGCTCGAAGGTGTTCGTGCTGCGCGGCCTCACCACAGACGAGGTCGTCGGCATCCTCACACGTGCACTCGAAGATCCGCTGCGCGGCTTCGGAGGCGAGACGATCGACGTGACGCCCGAGGCGATCCGCGCCGTGGCCGAGTTTTCGAATGGCGATGCACGAGCGGCGCTCGGACTGCTGGAGCTGAGCGTCGGCGCCGCGCCGACCGTTGATAACCGGCGACAGCTCACCGCCGAACGCGTGCAGGAGGCGATTCAACGCCGCGCACTGCTGTACGACAAGGGCGGCGAAGAGCACTACAACATCATTTCGGCGCTGCACAAGTCGATGCGCAACTCCGATCCGGATGCGGCCGTGTACTGGCTGGCACGGATGGTCGAGGCCGGCGAGGATCCGCTCTACATCGCCAGGCGGCTGGTACGCTTTGCGTCAGAAGACATCGGCAACGCCGACCCGCAGGCGCTCACCATCGCCGTGGCGGCCAAAGAGGCGGTGCACTTCATCGGCCTGCCCGAAGGCAATACCGCGCTCGCCCAGGCGGCCATCTATCTGGCCACGGCACCCAAGAGCAATGCCGTATACGAGGCCTACAACAAGGCGGCCGCCGACGCCGAACAACAGGTGGCCGAACCGGTGCCGCTGCATCTGCGCAATGCGCCAACCAAGCTGATGAAACAGCTCGACTACGGCAGGGGCTACAAGTACTCGCACGACGAGCCGGACGCCGTGGCGCAGATGTCGTGCCTGCCGCCCTCGCTCGAAGGGCGCGAATACTACCAGCCGCGCGAGCGCGGCTTCGAGAAAGAGATCAAGCGCCGCCTCGATGGCTGGAAGAGCATCAAGGCAAAGCGCGGATCTTCGCCGACAGGAAGCTGACCGGCACAGACCCGTCTTCGAGTACGCGGTCGTGGAACGCCTTCAAGTCGAAGCGAGCGCCGAGCGCCGTCTGCGACGCCTCGCGAGCGGCGCGAATCTCGAGGTTGCCGAGCATGTACGACGTCGCCTGCCCCGGATAGATGATGTAGCGGTCGACTTCGGCCGCAATGTCGTCCGCCGCTTCCGCCGTGTGCGCCAGCATGTAGTCGATGGCCTGCTGACGGGTCCACCCCTTCGAATGAATCCCTGAGTCAACGACCAGGCGTGCGGCGCGGAACGCCTGCGACGACAGCATGCCCAGCCGATCGAGATCCGAAGTGTAGAGCTTCATCTCGTCAGCCAGCCGCTCGGCGTAGAGCGCCCACCCTTCGGTGAAGCCGCTGTTGATGATGTAGCGTCCGATCGGATGAATGTTCGGCCGCTCCATCGCCACGGCAATCTGCAGATGATGGCCGGGAATCGTCTCGTGGAACGCCGTCGATTCGGCCGGCGCTTTGCTCTTTTTCTCGGCCTGGTAGGCGTTGATGTAGAAGAGCCCGGGCCGACTGCCGTCTTCCGCCGGCGGGTTGTATTCGTTCGAGGCGTTCTTCTCGCGGAACTTCGGATACGGCTCGATGTTCACCGCGGCCTTCGGCAGGTTGCCGAAATAGTCGGGAACCCTTGTCTTTGCACGGGCCAGGGCCGCCTGTGAATAGGCAATCAACTCCTGCCGATCCCTGAACATGTACCTGCGATCGTCGCGGAACTGCTTGAGCAGCACGCCGACATCGTCAATGCCATAGCTGCTCTTCGAGATGGTGAGCATCTCGACGGTGAGACTGTCGATCTCGCGCAGGCCGATTTCGTGCACCCTTTCAGGCGCAACCGGCAGCGTACTGAACAGACGCACCGACGCCGCGTAGCAGGCAGCGCCATCCGGATTGGCCGACACCGCGATCGCTTCCCGAGCGGCCGGCAGGTATTCCTTCTCGAGAAAGTCGCGGTAACGTCGAATGGCCGGCTCGATCTTGTCCGTGAAGAGCGCGGCGAACTCCTTCGCGAACGCCGGCTCCTTGTCGCGGAGGGTCGGCGACAGGAACGGCTGATCGGCCGCGGCACTCTTGAGCAATCCGTCCATCTGGCCGATCACGATGCGCACGTTCAACTTCGGCGCCGTGAACTTGCGCGCCAGTCCTTCGCGCAGGTTCACGATCTCGGTGTCGAGGTAACTCGAGAGCGCATCCCATCGCGCCAGCGCTTCACGTCTGGCCTCGACGCTGCCGACCGGCTGAATCGTGACCAGGTAGCCGAAGGCCACCTGCCAGCCGGTCATCTGGCTGACGTTCCACAGTTCGTTGTGACACACGCGGACGTTGCTCGCCCCTTCCACCGCCTCGCGGACGATCGCGTAGGTGGCCCTCAGCGAGGCGTCCTGAATGGTGGCCGGGTCGATCGCCTTCGCCTGCGCCAGCCAGGCATCTTCGCGCGCCTCCCACACCTTCAGCGCCTCGAGGGAGTTATCGGGGAGTCGATCGTGGGGGCGGTTCGGGACGCCGTAGTAGGTCGCCTGATCCGGATAGCGCTCGAAGAAGCCGGCAACATAGGCGTCGGCCAGCGCTTTGACCCGCCCGTCGGAAGGCTCCGCGGCGACAGGCGTCGGCGGCGGCTGACTGCAGGCCGCGGCCACAAAGCATGAAGAAACGGCAAAGAGTGCGACACGAAGGCAGCGAAGCATGGGGAAATTATAGGCATGGCGCCCACGGTCGATTGCCAGGGTGAGGAAATCCGCCACCACCGTGAATAGCAGCCCCCACAATCTCGCCATGACACAGCCGATCCGCCACGCCTCGGAGAGCCCGTCCGAGGATCGACGGAGGAAAGTGGACAAGGGGCTCGACACGCGCAAGATGGACTCCTGGGAGCGGTACCGCGCCCTGTCGGACCTCCTCGATTCCTATGCCGATCTGTCGGAGTACGGCGACCGCAAGGCCCGTTTTGCGCTGGTCGTGATGGGCGCGCTGAACGCGTTGAACGTGGTCGCGGCGACGCAGACCAACATCCTGACGGCGTCCAACGGCCTCCGCTCAGGCTGGCTGGGGCTCTACATCGTGGGCTACGCCGCGCTGTCGGTGTATTTCGTGGTGCATTCGATCAACACGCTGCGTCCGCGTCTGGACCTGTTTCCGAGCAGCCACGGCGGCAAGCTGGCCGGGTCGTCGGGCCTTCGTTTCATGGCCGACATCAATCCGGCCGACGCCACCATCTACTACCAGCGCTGGACGAGCGCCACGGTGGGACAAGTGACGCAGGAGATGTCGGAGCACGTGCAGGTGCTGTCGCGGCTGTGTGACGCGAAGTTCACCACCCTGGGACGGGTGTATCGGGGGCTGCTCGGGATGGCGCTGCTCACCGCGGTGATGACCAGTGCCCTGGCGCTCGAGCGGCTGGTGCGCTAGATCCGGTCGAAGTTCTTCTCGATTTCGCGCCGGGTGAGTCTCAACATCACCGGCCGGCCGTGCGGACAGACGGTCGAATACGAGGTGGCCCGGAGTTCCTCGAGAATATGCGCCATCTTCTCGTAGGTCAGCGGATAGTTCGCCTTCACCGCTGCATGGCAGGCGGTGAGCGCGGCAATCCGCTGCAGTGCCGTTTGCACGTGCGCACCACGATCGAGGCCGTCGAGGTCGTCGGCCAGCGCCAGCAGCGTCTGCCCGCAGTCTTCCGCCGACAGAATCGATGGCACGGCCGACACCTTCAACGTGCTGTCGCCGAACTCCTCCACATCGAACCCGAGTCGCGCCAGCTCCGCAGCCCGCGCCACCAGCGCCTGCACCGATCCGAGCGGCAGATCGATCACCATCGGCAACAGGAGCCGCTGCGACTCGACATCCCCCGCCGTCAACCGCTGCATGACGCGCTCGAACAGCACCCGCTCATGCGCCACATGCTGGTCGATAATCGATATCGACTCGTCGTCTATGGCGATGATGAACGTGTCGCGGAACTGCCCGAGCGGAATCATCGGACGCATGTCCGACGGCACCGGTGGCACACCGGGCAGCGGCGCGGACGCACCGATCTGCGCCGCGAGATCGGCGGTGGCGGCGCCGAGGCGCGCCTGCGCATCGGTCAGCGCGGCGAACGGCGTTGAGGTGGACCACGACGCCGAAGAAGCCCCGTCGCCTGGACCGCTGCTCGGCGCGCTGCTCTGACCGCTCGGCATCCACCGGCTCGGATAGCGTCCGCCACTCAATACACCCGGCAGCGACGTCGCGATTGGTTGCACGCCACCAGCACTCTCCGGCCTGAGTTGCAGCTGCGGCACGCCGCCAGAACCGAGCGCCTCCTGCAATCCTCGGCGTACCACTTCGTGCACCAGCGATTGCTCGCGAAAGCGGACCTCGGCTTTCGTCGGGTGGACGTTCACGTCAAGCGCGTCGGCCGGCATCTCGAGGAACAGATGCACCTCGGGGCTCCGCTCCTTGATCGACGCCACGCTGTAGGCAGCAATGATGGCGTGCGCAATCGTCTTGTCTTTCACAATGCGGCGATTGATGAAGACGTTCTGCGGGCCTCGGGTCGGTCCCTGCTCCGCCAGTGCCGCGATGAAGCCGGTCATCCGGATGCCACCAGCGTCCTTGCCGACCTCGAGCAGATCGTCGCGCTCGCCGTACAGCTGATACAGCCGATCGCGTAACGAGTGCGCGGGCGGACACTCGAGCACCTTGCGACCGGCGCTGGTCAGCGAGACGCCGATTTCCGGATAGGCCAGCGCCAGCTGCGTGGAGATCCGCGACACCTGCGCCGACTCCGCCCCGTCAGACTTGAGGAACTTCCTGCGCGCCGGCAGGTTGTAAAACAGATCCTGCACCTCGATCGTCGTCCCGACGGCCGACGCCGTTTCCATCACCGAGGCGATCGTGCCGCCATTCACCCGAATCTCGGTGCCGGAACTGGCGCTCCTCGGCCTGGTGCGCAGAACGAAATGGCACACCGACGCGATCGACGGCAGCGCTTCTCCTCGGAAGCCGAGCGTCAGGATGGCGGCGAGGTCTTCCGATCGCTGAATCTTGCTGGTGGCGTGCCGTTCGATGGCCAGACGCGCGTCTTCCGGCGTCATGCCCTCGCCGTCGTCTTCGACGCGAATCAGCTTCTTGCCGCCGAATTCGACCGTAATGGCGACGCGCGTCGCGCCGGCGTCTATGGAGTTCTCAACAAGCTCCTTGACGACGGAGGCCGGACGCTCGACCACCTCGCCCGCGGCGATCTGGTTCGCCAGGTCGTCTGGCAG